>JBEPXK010000057.1:0-12668 GCA_041641915.1 Planctomycetota bacterium | reverse complement strand
AGGCTGGGGTCGGTTTGGTAGCCTTTCCCGGAGCTCTGATAGAAGCATCAAACGTTGACGGGTCCCTCAGAGCGCCAAACCTCGGAACCGCTAGCGAGTGGAGCCCAGCCAGGCTTGGCTGGGCGACCGGCCGACCGAGGGGTGGTTTTCTGCAAAAATGGGCCGTAGGCCCGCAGAAAACGAGGCCGGAGGCCGCGAACCCCGACCGAGGCCGTGGGGGTATGCGCCGAAGCCGCGAGGGGGCAACGCCCCCTCTGATAGAAGCATCAAACGTTCAGGAGCCCAAAAACATCCGCGGGAGCATTATCGCCGAAAAAGATGTGGACAGCTTATTCACGGCTGCAATAATTCGGCCGGATCGACGTAATCATTCCCACCGCATATCGGGAGGAAACCCTCATGTCACTAAGCGATGACCTCAAACAACGGCTCGACCAACTCGGGCTGAGCATCGCCGCCGGCGCCCGCAAGACCGGTATCTCCTACCAGGCCTTCGCCTCGGCAGTCCACGGCAAATCTCTACCCAACGAGCGCTCCATCCGCAAATACGCCAAGCTGCTCAAGCGTCCTGTGACCCAGATGCGGGCCCAGGTCGAAGAAGAGAAGCTCCAGCCGGGCGCCCCGCGGCCGGGCCGCCCGCGCAAGACCGCCGGCGCGACCACCAAAAAGAGCGCCAAGAAGGCTGCGGCCAAGAAGACGGTGAAGAAAACCGCCAAGAAGACCGCCGCCAAGAAGACCGCCAAGAAGGCTGCGCCCAAGAAGACGGTGAAAAAAGCCGCGGCCAAGAAAACCGCCAAGAAGGCTGCACCCAAGAAGACGGTGAAAAAAGCCGCGGCCAAGAAGACGGTGAAGAAGACCGCCAAGAAGGCCGCCGCCAAGAAAACCGCCAAGAAGGCTGCACCCAAGAAGACGGTGAAAAAAGCCGCGGCCAAGAAAACCGCCAAGAAGACGGTGAAGAAGGCCGCCAAGAAGGCCGCCGCCAAGAAGACGACCAAGCGTCGTCGCTGATCCCATCGGCGGTCCGGCCACGAACGGATGCCACCGGCTCCGTTCCCGTGCCCGAGCCGCGCGCCGTTATCCAGGCCGCCCCGCGAGCGATCGCGGGGCGGCTTTTCGTCATCCGCGAGCAGCACGCGCAGAGGCGGCGCGAGCTTGTACACGCAAGTGAAGCGTCATGCTCCGCGCATGTCGCTCATCGCCCAGATCACCACCTACCCCTTTGGCGTCCACTCTCCCGATCCGCTCGACATCCTCGCGCAGGCCGGTATCGAGGTCCGCCTCTCCCCCCATGGTCGCAAGCACACCACCGAAGAGACCGCCGCGCTCCTCGGTGATGTGGACATCCTCATCGCCGGAACCGAGCCACTGCCCGGCAGCGCCCTGAGCGCTGGCCTGCCGCGACTCAAGCAGGTCGCACGCGTCGGCGTGGGGCTCGATCATTTCGATGTCGCCTGGTGCGCCCACAACGGCATCGCGGTGACCTACACCCCCGACGCCCCCGCCCGCAGCGTGGTCGAAGAGGTCTTCGCGCTGCTCATCGGCATCTCGCGTCGATTGATCGAAGCCCACGAGGGCCTGCGGCGCGGCGAATGGCTCCGACTCACCGGCCCCCTGTGGCAGGGTCGGACCCTCGGCATCATCGGCTGCGGACGTATCGGCAAGCAGGTCGCGGTGCTGGCGCGGGCCTACGGCATGCGGGTGCTGGCCACCGACATCGTGCCCGATTTCCATTGGGCGCGAACACAAGGCGTGGAATATGTCGAGCTCGAGGAGCTGCTCGCACGCAGTCACGCCGTAAGCCTGCATGTGCCCAGCACCCCGGCGACGCTGCGCATGATCAACGCCGAGCGCCTGGCATGCATGCGCCCGGGCAGCTACCTGATCAACACCTGTCGCGGCGATGTGGTCGACGAGACCGCCTTGCACTCGGCGCTGGCCGGCGGCCACCTCGCCGGGGCAGCGCTCGACGTCTACGAGCACGAGCCTTACACCGGCCCGCTGCGCGACCTGCCGAACATCTTCCTCTGCTGTCACCAGGGCTCGTGCAGTTTCGAGGGCCGCTACGCGATGGAGGTCGGCGCGGCCGAGAACGCCGTCGCGGTGCTCCAGGGTCGTCCGGTGGCGCCGGAACGCACGGTCTGGCTGCCCGGCATGCCATTGCCGACGGCTCCGACAGACGCTCCTTGAGCCTCGGACCCAATCGACGGTTGCATTCCGCTTCTGTTCGCCATCATTCGCGCCCGCTCGTGTTATTGGGCGCCCGCGAAGGGCGCGCCACCAAGGAGTTGTCGTCTATGGCTCACCACACTGGTCCCCGCGTCAAGGTCATGCGCCGATTGGGCTGCGACCTGCCCGGATTCAGCACCAAAACCATGTCGCGCCGGCCCACCCCCCCCGGTCACGCCGCCGCCATGAGCCGCCGCTTCCCCAAGCTCTCTGAGCACGCCCTGCGCCTGCGCGAGAAGCAGAAGCTGCGTTTCCACTACGGCCTCAACGAGCGCCAGATGCGCCGGGTCTACCAGACCGCGACCGGCATGAAGGGCGACACCGGCTCGAACATGCTCGTGCTGCTCGAAGCCCGGCTCGACAATCTGGTCTGGCGCTCCGGCTTCGCGCGCACCATCCCCGCCGCACGGCAGCTGGTCAGCCACGGCCACGTCAATGTCGGCGAACATCGGGCCAAGGCGCCGAGCCAGCGGATGGCACCGGGCATGCGGTTCTCGCTCCGCACCAAAGCGCTCAACCGCGAGGACATCCGCGTCAGCGTCAACAACCCCGTGCTCGAGCCGCCCCCGGGGCTGAAGATCGATCTCGACAAGCTCGGAGTCGAAGTCGAGACCCTGCCCAGCCGCGAACAGGTGCCGGTGGACATCGACATCCAGAAGGTGATCGAGTTCTACGCCCGCTGATCCGGCCCATCGGACCAGCAACGCGAAGAGCCGCCATCATCGATGGCGGCTCTTCGCGTTGCTGGGCGCACGGCCCCGCAGTCAGTCGGTCGACGGCGCGACAGGCGCCTCCGCGCCGCCGGACTGCGCCTCATCGCCGACGTCATCCTCCGCCGGGACCGCCGGCGCATCACCCTCTCGCCGCTCCGGTGCGGAAGCGGCGCCTTGGGCCGAGGCGGCGGCGTCCTCGATCGCGCTGTCTGAGAGCGTGTCGCTCTCCGGCAACTCGGGCAGCCCCCCCTGCCGGTCGTCTGCACGGGCCGGCGGAATCAGCTCGGTGGCGGCGGTGACCATGATGTGGTCACCATGGCGCGCACGCATCGCATTGAGCGCCTCGACCGCCGCGTCGCGGCGCGCGAGCTTGACGTAGGCGAGGACCCGGTAGTAGCTCTCGCGTACCGACGGCTCCTCTTCGCCCGCGAGACTCCCGAGCACCTGGGTCCACTGCTCGCGCTGGACCAGCGTGGTCAGCGCCAGACGCGGTTTGCCGGAAGGCGCCGGTGCGGTGTCGTCAGCGGCGATCTCCTCGCCGAGCAGACCGGTCACCCCACGAACGAAGGCGGGCACCGGATCGGCGCCAGCGCCCGCGATGACGGTGTGGCGCTCATGCCGGCCATCGAACCACAGCTGCCCTTCGAGCACCTGATCACCCTGGACCTCCTGGGCTTCAACGAGGATGAACACCGTATCGCCCGCGCGCGTCAACTGCCGCCCCAGCCGCGGCGAAGCCTGCAAATCCTGACGGCTGATGCCATACTCCTCCAATCGCGCTGCGGCGTCGGCCCCGGAGACGACCTCGACCCGTTCACCCGCCTGACGCTGCAGGTCCTCGGCGAAGACCCTGGCCATCTCACCATCGCCGCCGCCGTTGCCGGTGAACAACACCAGCACCAGCACCAACGCCTCTTTGACCACTTCGGACATGGTTGCCCTCCTCAGGCCGGAAACCCATCGCCGTTGATGGCGACGAAACGCGCTCGACCGTACTGGCTATGACTCTACGTATCGCGCCGCGTCCTGGCAAGGCCGGCGCAGGCATTGTCTGAGAAGCCGGGGCGCACGTCCGACGGTTGACGGTGGCACCGCCAACCGCCAATGCATAGGCTACGCATCGACCCTGGCCAACGAGGAGCCCTCTGGCATGGCACGAACGAACCGACAGCGACCGCCGAAACGCAAGGGCATCAGCTGGCTGATCCTGTTTCTGATCATCGGCGGCGCCCTTTGCCTGTTCATCTTCGCCCCCCAGGCGCTGCGCGAGGCAATCGGCATCCGCGATAGCGGCAGCCTGCGCGATGGGGAGATGGAACTGCCGGCGCGCGATGCCTCGGTCGACACCAGCGCGCGCGACACCGACACCGCCGCGCGCGATGTCGATGTCGACACCCGATCCACGCGTGACCCCGCCGACGCGCAGCAGACCGACGAACGGGAACCTGCTCGAACCGAGACGACACAGACCCGGGTCGATAACAAGCAGACCGCCTACGCCGAAGCGGCGATCGCCGACGCCCGCTCGCTGCTCGAGGACTTCCGCTGGGACGAAGCCGAATCCCGCGCGGCCGAGGTCGCGAGCATGGCCGTCGGCGCGGATGCGATGACCGCGGCCAAACGCATCATCCTCAACGCCCGCAGCCTCGAAGAGCTCTTCGCCCGGCTGGAATTGCGCGACGAGCTCACCCGGAACAACCGCACCCATCCTCTCCTGGTCAGTTTCGACGGCGTCGGCGGGCCGGTCGAGGCCTATCCGCTGACCGATCTCACCAGCGATCAGGCGCCAGACACCGAAGACCCGGTCGCCTGGGTCGAGGCGCGGCTGGCCGAAGACGGCAAGGTGGCAATGCAGCTGGTCAAGGGCGGCAGCACCGAATTCAAGCAGAACCAGATCCGCAGCCGGATCCGCCCGGCGGACCGCCAGCGGATCATGGAGGAGGCACGCTCGGTGCTCGAGCGGCAGATGAAACGGCTGCAGTCCGATCCGGAGTTGCGCGAGGACCCCCTGGCCTGGTACGAGGCGGCCAAGTACGCGTATCGCCATCGACTCGACGAACAGGTGGTGCCGATGCTCGAGCGGGCAATCGAACTCGATCCCCTGCTGGCAAGCACGATCAAGGAGGACAAGGCCAAGGAACTCTATCTCGGCATGGTGGCTTCGCGCGAGCAGGGCAACGACGCCGCGGTCAACGCCCGGATGTCGCAACTGCGTCGCCTGTACGAGGACACCAACGTCTTCGCCCAGGCCGAAGCCTACTACAAGCGCGAGCTGGCCACCCTGCGCCTGGCCCGTACCGAAGCTGCCGATCGCGAACGCGAGCGCATCAAGCAACGCGAACAGGAGCGTCTCAAGCGTGCCGAGGCCCTGCGCGACGAGCAGGCCGCCGAGCGCATCCGCGCCCAGGCTCGCAAGCAGGAAGAGGAACTGGCCGCGGCGCCGGCACCGACCGCCCCGAATGGTGGCGGTGACAGCAGCGAGGCCGATGCCCTGATGCAACAGGCCAGCGATCTCTATCGCCAGGCCAACGCGATGGGCGTCTGCGCCGAGCGCGACGCGCTCTACTCCAAGGCGATCCCCCTGTTCAGCCAGGCCCGCGATCTGTACTACGAGCTCGGCAACGAAGAGGCCGCAACCCGCGCACACATGTTCCGCTACGGCTGCATCAAGAACCGGCGCACGCTCTGAGTCCGCCAGGCACTGTGCAGTTTCGACCCATCTGCGCTTGCCTCACGCCCTGCCGCCGGATGGTGACAGCCACCCGTGATTCCGGGTACGAGGAGGCGGCATGAGCAGGAGACGGCGGAGTTCGGCGCGCAGAAGGACCCGACAGACTGGCCCCGATCAGCCCCGCGCCGGGAGCCCCGCACCTGCAAACGGCGCCGACCAGGCCAGCAGCAGCAGCTCAGGCTCCGCCTCCGCGCAGTGGGTCGTCGCGATCGACGGCAAGCCCAGCGAACCCCTGACTGCCGCCGGACTCAAGCAGATGGTCGAAGCGGGTGAGATCACCCCCGACACCCCGATCCGCAAGGTGGGGATGGAGAAGTTCGTCCTCGCCCGCAAGGTCAAGGGGCTGCTGCCGACTCCGGCCGATCTCCCCCCGACCTCGCCCGAAGCGGCCGCAACGGCGCCGAGCGACCCCGCTGGGGCGCAACCGGCCGAAGGGCTACCCCCGAGCGCCCCCAGCGCCGCGGCGCAGGACGCCGGCCCGGAAGCCGACCACGACAGTGAACCGGCCACGCCGGTGCCTGTGGACGTCTGGGACACCCTCGACACCGAGGAATTGCCCGACATCCGCGGCGCCTGATCGCCAACCCTGGCCCGCAGAGAGGCGCAATCGCCCCTGGACAAACCATGGCCGACCCACCACCATCGCACCCCTCTGCGATGGCCGATCGTGGTTATCAGCCAAGCAGGCCATCCCCCTTCCCGGAGCCAACCCATGCATTCCCTCTCACTGCGTCACAGTCTGACCGCTGTCTTGATCACCTGCATCCTCGTCGCCTGCGGCGGAGGTGGTGGCGACCAGGATCCTGCCAAGGCCATGCAGGGCACCTGGAAGATCGACTTCGACCAGACCGAGGAGAAGGCGGTAGCCAACGCCGAGGGCAACGAAGAAGAGAGCAAGGGGGTCCAGTTCGCGCTCGGCATGATGCGCGGCCTGATGGGCAATGCGACCTTCACCTTCACCGAAGACACGATGACCATCGACCCCGGCACTCCCGACGCGGAGAGCCAGAGCATCGGCTACAAGATCACCAAGACCGAAGGCGATACGGTCCACATCGAAATCGCCAACCCCGAGAGCGGTGAGGTCAAGACCGGCACCATCATCGTCGCCGAGAACCACATCGTGATGACGCAGGAAGGCGAGAACATGGGCTTGGTGCTGGTCGAGAAATGACCTGCTGACCAGCGCGCACAGCGCGTGCGCCAACCGGGCTGGAGCCCTCGTGGACGCGAAGCCCGTCTCGGACCCGACCTGCGCAGAAGCAACGCGAGCCGTGACACGCCCGAGCGGCGCTGGCCAGGATGCAGGTGACGACTCGAGGGCCCCGCCCGTCCCCGTTCCATCCGCAAGCGGACGGAACGGGGACGCTGGCTTTGTCGCGATTCCCGTGACTACGCCGATTCCATCCGCCCACCATCCTTCTGGCGCCAGCATGGGCCGGCAGCGACCCGGCCACCCACCTCAGAGCCCGGCAAAGGGGTCTTCGTCTTCCTCGTCCGCTGCAGCCGCCGCATCGGTCGCCTCCGCCGGTGGCTTGCGCTGCGCCTCGGCCTCCTGGCGTTTGATGTAGGCGGTGGTCGGATCGCGGCGGAAACCGCGCGTCTCCGGCGCCTCGGCGTAATGGCGTACTCCACGCAGGGCCTGGATGCGATCGGTGTCGACGTGGCTGCCTTCGTGCGTGGTCCGGAGGCGGTCCAGGGCCTGAACCAACGCTGGGGTGTTGTCCTCGTCCCCCTCCGGCGCCGGATCCGGCGCACGGGGTTGCCGGTCCTCTGCACGCGGTTTGCGACGACGTGGCATCAGCGCGCCACCGTCGCCGCCGTGATCTTCAAGATCATTCTCGCTCGCCGCACTCTCCCGCAGCAGGCGATAAGTGCCGGCGTCCGGCGGCAGGCCGTTGAGGGGACGGGTCTCGTCCATATCCCAATCATCGACCTGTGAACCCGGCGGTTGAGCGACAAATACGGCGCCGCGACCGCCCTGCATGATCCAGGCGGCTGACCGCGACCGGCCAGACGTGCCACGACCCCGCCGGGTCGCGGCGGGGTCGTGAGCGGATCGCTACACCGTGAGCGCGGGGATCAGTCCTTCATCGACAGGCCGATCTTGCGCTCCTCGGTATCGATGTTGATGACCCAGACCTTGACCTCCTGGCCCTCCTCGAGGAAGCCCTCGGGATTGCCGTGGGCCTCGTCGGGCAGCTCGCTGACGTGCAGCAGACCTTCGAGGCCGTCGAGGATCTCGACGAACACGCCGAAGTTGGTGATCTTCGACACCTTGCCGTCGACCACGTCGCCGCGCTTGAGCTTCTCCGGGATCTCCGACTCCCACGGATCGTCCTGGAGCTGCTTCATGCCCAGCGAGACCCGCTGACGCTCCTGATCGATGCCCAGGACCATGCATTCCACCGTGTCGCCCTTGTTCACCTCGGGCGAGGGATGGGTCAGCTTCTTGGTCCAGCTGATGTCGTTGACGTGCAGCAGACCCTCGATGCCCTCCTCGATCTCCACGAAAGCGCCGTAGTTGGTGATCGACTTGACCTCGCCGCTGATCTTGGTGCCCACGGGATAACGGTCGACGATGTCCTCCCACGGGTTCTTCTCGGCCTGCTTGATGCCGAGCGAGATCTCCTGCTTCTCGTGATTGATCTCGAGGATCATCACCCGGACCTCGTCGCCCGGCTTGTACAACTCGGACGGATGCGCCGGCTGCTTGCCCCAGGTCAGCTCGCTGATGTGGACCAGGCCTTCGATGCCGTCTTCCAGCTTCACGAAGACGCCGTAGTTCATCACGTTGACCACCTCGCCATCGTGGATGGTGTTGGCGGGGTAACGGATCTCGATGTCTTCCCAGGGGTTGCGGGTCTTCTGCTTGAGGCCGAGGCTGATGCGATTGCGCTCGGCGTCGTAGTCGAGGACCACGACCTCGATCTCCTGGTTGAGGCTGACCACCTCGCTGGGGTGGTTGACCCGGCCCCAGCTCATGTCGGTGATATGCAGCAGGCCGTCGAGACCACCGAGGTCGATGAAGGCACCGAAGTCGGTGATGTTCTTGACCACGCCACGGCGCAGATCGCCGACCTGCAACTGGCTGACCAGCTGCTCGCGGTTCTTCTTGCGCTCCTCCTCGAGCACGCGCCGGCGCGAGATGACGATATTGCGCCGTTCGATGTCGATCTTGATGATCTCGGCATCGATCTCCTGACCGATGTACTCGCCCACGTCGGCCGCACGGCGGATGTCGATCTGCGAGGCAGGCAGGAACACCGGCACGCCGATGTCGACCAGCAGGCCGCCCTTGATCTTGCGGGTGACCCGACCGCGGACGCGGTCGCCCTCGTTGTTGTCGCCGAGCACGCGCTGCCAGCCGAGCTCGAGGTCGGCCTGGCGCTTGGAGAGGACCACCCCGCCGTTGGGCTCGACATCGACGATCATCACCTGTACGCGCGCGCCGAGCTCGTCCTCGCCCTCGTCGAATTCGACCGCGTCGACATAGCCCTCGGACTTGTAGCCGATGTCGATGACCACTTCCTCGCCCTGATGGCCGACGATGATGCCGGGCACAATCGAGCGCACAGAGAACAGGTTCTTGGAGGCCTCGAGGCTCTCGGTGAGCAGCTGCTCGGCCTTGTCGCAGCCGGCGGCTTCGAGCTCACGTGCCATGAGCTGATCGTCGACCACATTGATCGGTTTCGTCGGATTGACCATTGGTTGCTGTCCTGACCGGTCCGTTCCGCCGCGGCGCAACGCGCTACGCAGGGTCGCGGGCCGGGTTGCGATCACGGATCGGCCGTCAACGCCGTGATCTGGTTGCCTCGTCGTGCCGGTCCAGGCGACCACCGCCAGGCCCGGTCAGGCCGAAATGGACGCGGACGATGGCCCCGAGGAGGCCGATGTCAACCCACAACCGCAAGCGCAACACCAGGTCGATCCGGTAACGCTGGTCGAAACCCAGGAGGACGTTGATCAAGGCCCGGAACACGGCGTCTGGCTCGCCCCGCGCAGCGATAGCCGGCCCCGGTGGGGCCACCGGGCCGACGCAGCGCAAGCGCCGCCCCGCAGCGAAGCGAGGAGCAAGCGCAGCTGGGATGCGCGTGAGCGCGCGAGGGGGCAGCGCCCCCTCTGAAGGAAGCGTCACTGACGTGAATCCGGGATGGGGAAGTGTTAGGAAACACCTGATCCGGAACCCGGCGGTGCCGGCTGGATCCCGGCTGCCGCCACCGCGCAGACACCTGTCGCACGCGCGCGGGGCGTGATGAACTGGCGAGCGTTCCCAGCCAATCCATCGAGGAGGCCTCATGCCTATGTTCCATCTATCGCGCAGCGCCACGCTGCTCTTGTGTCTCGTGGCGCTCGGCACCCTCCGGGCGGCGGAGGCTGTGCCCGCCGAGATCCTCTATCAGGGCCGTATCAAGGATGACGGGCTGCACGTCGATGGCCAGCGCACCATCACCGTGGCGATCTACGATGCAGCCACCGGTGGCTCGGCCTTGTGGAGCGAAGAACACGTCGATGTGCCGGTGGTCAAGGGGTTGTTCAACCTGACGCTGGGCAGCATCACCCCGATCTCCGATGATGTGCTCGCGCGCGAGGAGCTCTGGATCCGGGTCAGCGTTGCCGGTCAGGCCCTGCCGCGACAACCGCTGCACAGCACGCCGCACGCCCGCGTCGCCGGGTTGGCGATCCACGCCAGAAGCGCCGAGAGCGCAGCCAACGCCGCTACGGCGAGTACCGCCGTAGCGGTGAGTGCGGGGGCCGTCGACAGCGCCGCGCTCGCCGACGGGGCGGTGAGCGACAGCAAACTCGATGCCGCCCTGGCCGAACGCCTGGACCGCGTCGAAAGCCGGCAGGACAGCGGCTGGGCGGCTGCGCGTGGGCGCGCCGGTCAGGGGACCACGCTCGGTGACTACACGGCGGACGTGGGCATCGATGCCAGCGGTCGGCTCATGGTGACCGGTCGTACCGAAGGCACCTTCGCCGGTCAGGTGAATGCCGGCGCATACGACTTCTTCCTCGCGCGTTGGGATACCACCGGCACCTTCCTCGACGCATCGCAGGCCGGTACCAGCAAAGGCGATACCTGCCTCGGGGCCGTCACCGCGAACGACGGCACCACCTACGCCGCCGGCTTCACCTACGGCGATTGGGATGGTGTGCACCAAGGGAATGGCGATGTCGTCGTCGTACAATGGCTGCCCGACGGGAGCCTGGGCTGGGTGGACCAGTTCGGAACGTCGACACACGATCGCGGCTACGACGCGGCGCTCGACGATGCCGGCAACCTGTACCTCACCGGTCTCACCCGCGGTGACATCGAGGGTGAGCCCTACAGCGGCCATGGCACGGATACCTTCATCACCAAATACGACAACACCGGCACGCGCCTGTGGACCACGCTCCTCGCGCCCTCGGACGACTCCGACCTGGTGCGGGCGATCGCGGTGGACGACACGGGAGGCATCTTCGTCACAGGTGCGAGCTATGGTTCGCTGGGCGATACCAACCAGGGCCAGTCGGACTGCTTCGTCGCGCGCCTGGCGAGCAACGGCTCCATCAGCTGGATCAACCAGTTCGGCGGCAGCGATTACGAGTTCTGCAACGACATCCTCATCGACGCGTCGGGCCGCGTCGTGGTCGTGGGTCGCACGCAGAGCGATCTCTTCAGCACCAACAACGGCGGTGACGACGCGATGGTCTTCCGCATGGAGGCGGTGGAGGACGGCAACGTCGATGGCATCCAGTTCGGCACCGCCGGCAATGAGGAATTGGAGGCGGTCGACCTCACGCCGGACGGAGCCCTGCTGATGGCGGGAGTCACCGACGAGGCCATGGATCGCCGCCTGCCACGCGCGCTCGGCGGCGATGACATGCTGGTCGTGCGCGTCGACGATGCGCTGTACCTCGATTGGGTACGGCAGTACGGCACGCGTAATTTCGACTATGCGACCGGCCTCGCCGTCGGCGCCGATGGCGGCATCCACGTCTGCGCCTACAGTTCCGGCATCTGGGCCGCGACCTCCCCCCATGGCGATTACGACGTCGCGCTCCTCAAGCTGCTGCGCAACGGGGTGCTGCCATGAAGGACCCCTACATCCTGAGCTGCCTGGCGCTTCCCGCTATCCTCCTCCTGGCGGCCGGGCACCTGACGGCGGCCGAACAGGTCGATGCCTGGTCCCTGCAGCCGGGTGGCCGCAGCGCCACTGGCGAGCTGGAGCTGACCGGCCACCTCGGCTCTCCGGCGGCGCTCGGCTTCAGCGACTCACTGACGCTCGCCAGCGGCTACACCGGCCAGATCAGCAATCAGGCGCCGCGACTCGTCGACCCGGGCCTGCAGCACACGCTGCCGGGCACCGCGAAGCAGATCGACGCCCAGGGCGCGGACGCCGATGGCGACCGGCTGGTATACCAGATCCTCGAAGCACCGGCGCACGGCAGCCTCAGCGGCAGCGGTCCGACCTATACCTATGCGCCCGATGCCGGCTACCGCGGTTCGGACGATTTCCTGGTGCGCGTGCACGACGGCGCCGATCGCAGCCGAGACATGCGCGTCGAGCTGCTGGTCGGCGGTACGCGGACCATCCACATCGCCGTCCACCCCGCCCCCGCTGATCTGGTCGAGATGGAAGCCGCGGAGCTGTCGGGCGGATTCGTCCGCCGCGCCGCCTACGACCCGGATGCTGGGGCGACCCTCGACCTCCTGCTGCCCGGTATCGATCACCTACTGATTCCGATCCTCGGCGGTGAAGGCTAGTGGTCTGTCTGAAGCAGAGTGGAACATATGTTCAGCCCCGGATGGGCACATATGAGGCGGGATGACGAAGGTGTGGCAGCGCCACATCGAGGAAATCCCAACGAAGTAGATGCCCGTCCGCGGCAAGCATATGTTGAACAAACCGCGGCTGCGCCGCGCGTGGGGCGTTTCGCGGGTCCGGCGGTGTCTGTGCTGAACCGCGTCTTCTCCCGCTGAAGAAGTGTGTCCTCCTGTGGGATCACGCCGG
>JBEPXK010000056.1:0-12672 GCA_041641915.1 Planctomycetota bacterium | reverse complement strand
GATATCCAGCACCGGGGTGCCATCGAGCAGATCGACGCCGCGGATGCGCAAGGAGTCACCCTCGACCGCGAGCAGCTCGGGGCAGGAGATGCCGAGCGGGTTGGGCCGGGCCGGGGCCCGAGTGGCGAACAGGCCGTGCGGCACCGTGTCACGGTAGGGCACCGGCTGCAGATCGACCCGCCCGCTGCGATGGTACCACACCAGCAACCAGATGCGCGCAAAGCCGGCGAGGTCGAGCAGCGCAGCGCGGTAGGCGGGGTGGACGACGACCGAGCCCTCGTGCGCGTGGCCGTGCACGCTCTGGATCGGCGTACCGGGTTGCTCGGTGAACGGCGAGTGGACCACGCCGATGGGAGTGAGGGCGAAGCCGTCGACCGCGCTCATCGCCGCGGTCCCCCGGCCGTATCGGAGCGGCCCTGCCCGCGGGAGCCGGTTGACGGCGCGGATTGCAGCCGTTCGCACAAAGCATCCAACAACGGCCGTTGCCCAGGCACCAACGCCGGTCGCGCCGCATCGATGGCGAACCAGGCGCCCCGGTCGACCTCGGGAAATTCCTGGTGCCGACCGGAATGCGGTGGCCATTCCATGCTGAAGGTGTTGCTGCGTACCCGCGCTGGATCCAGATCGTCTTCGCCGATCCAGCAGCGCACCTGCTTGCCCGTGCTCTGCTGCACGGTGGCCAGCTCTTCAAGCGAAACCGTGATGTCGACGCCTGTCTCTTCGGCGAACTCGCGCTCGGCGGCGCGCCGCGGATCCTCCGCGCCGTCGCACTCCCCCTTGGGGATCGACCAGGCGCCGACCTCCCGCCCGGACCAGTACGGACCGCCGGGATGGACGAGGAAGACCTCGAGCCCACCACCGGCGCCGCGACGGTACAGCAGTATGCCGGCGGAGCACTTCATCCCGACACGCCCAGGTCCGCGACCGTGGCGCCATTGCTGGCGATGCAATCGCGATACCACCGACCCGAATCCTTGACGATCCGACGCTGGGTGGGGTAATCGACGTAGACCAGACCGAAGCGCGGCCGGTACCCGAGTGACCACTCGAAATTGTCCATCAGCGACCAGTGGAAATAACCGTCGACGGTCACGCCATCGTCGATCGCACGCCCGAGCGCGCTGAGATGACGCGCGAGGAAATCGACCCGCTGGGGATCGTGCACCGCACCGTCGAGCGAGGGCCAGTCGTGTGCGGCCATGCCGTTCTCGGTGATCACCACCGGCAGACCGTAGCGCTCGTGGAGCAGGCGCGGGCCCCAGTAGAGGCATTCCGGCTGCACCGGCCAGCCGAGCGTATTGTAGCCGATCGCGGTATGCCCCGGAACCTGCTCGTAACCGCGCGCGTCGTCGCTGGCGCGCACCACCTCGGCAGAGTAGATATTGGTGCCGAAGAACTCCACCGGCTGGTGGATCACGGCGAGGTCGTCGGCATCGAACATGGGGACCATGCCGTCGTAGGCGACAGCGAGATCGTCGGGGTAGGTCCCGCGATACATCGGATCCATGTAGAGCGTGTTGCCGCCGATGCCGGGGCGATGGAGGGTGAAAGTGGCCCGGCGCGCGGCTTCGATATCGGCCGGGGCGGTGGTCTGCGGCATCGCGATCTTACCCACCAACGCCGCGCCGACCCTGGCCGGATGCGGCGAGGCGGCCCGGATCGCCTGGACCGCACGGCCGTGCGCCAACAGGGTGTTGTGGACCGCGGTCGAGGCGTCGGACATGCCGTACGTGAGGCCCGGCGCCTGTTCACCGGTGCGATGACCCAGACCGAGGAAGCACTGCGGCTCGTTGATGGTCAACCAATGGTCCACCCGGTCGCCGAGGCGCTCGACCACGGCGTGCACGTAATCGGCGAACCAACGCGGCGAGTCCGGATTCAGCCAGCCGCCGCGCAGGTACAGCGCTCGTGGGTAGTCCCAGTGGAACAAGGTGATCCACGGGGTGACCCCCGCTGCGAGCAGCGCATCGACCAGCCGTTCGTAGTAGGCCAGGCCGGCCTCGTTCACCGCACCGGTGCCCGCGGGCATGATCCGCGGCCAGGCGATCGACATGCGGTAGCCCTTCAGGCCGATCTCGGCCATCAGCGCCACGTCTTCTGACCAGCGGTTGTAGTGATCGCAGGCCTCCAGGCCGCTGTCGCCGCGCTCGACGTTGCCGTCGTTGCAGTAGCTGTCCCAGACCGACACCCCGCGCCCGTCAGCGGCGCTTCCTCCCTCGATCTGGTAGGCCGCGGTGGCTGCGCCCCAGGCGAAATCCGCCGGAAATCCCATACGCGCCTCCCGTGCTCCGGCATGCTGGATCCTGCGCAGCACAGGTCCACCGCATTTCCGCCGCGGGCTTGCCACCGCACCGCTAGAGTGACACTGATCCAACTGAGCAAACAGACCGCAGTCCTGGAGTGCCCATGCGCCGCCCGAACATCCTCGTCTTCTTCGTCGACCAGCAGCGCTGGGACACCTGCGGCTGCTACGGCCAACGCCTGCCACTGACTCCCAACCTGGATGCGATGGCCGCCGACGGCACCCGCTTCACCCATGCGTTCACCTGCCAGCCGGTCTGCGGCCCGGCCCGCGCGGCGATCCAAACCGGGCGTTACGCCAGCGAGGTCGGCTGCGACGTCAACCACACCCGTCTGCCTCCTGACGAGCCGACCATCGCCACCCTGCTCTCCGACACCGGCTACGACACCGGCTACATCGGCAAATGGCATCTTGCCAGCTGCGGCGAGCTCGGTGGGAGCGACGATTACCGCACCCAGCCGGTGCCGCCGGCCCTGCGCGGCGGCTACGACCACTGGCTGGCTGCCGACGTGCTCGAGTTCACCTCGCACAGCTACGACGGCCACATGTTCGATGCCGCCGGCAACCGACGCGACTTCCCCGCCGGCCGTTATCGTGCCGACGCCCAGACCGATTGGGTACTCGAATACCTCGACAGCCGCGTCGGTACCCAGCGGCCGTTCTTCCTCATGGCCTCCTACATCGAACCGCATCACCAGAACGACCACGAACGCTACGAGGGACCGCACGGCTCGCGCGAACGCTTCGCCGACTTCGACCCGCCCGGCGATCTCATCGGCCACGATGGCGACTGGCGCGAGGAGTACCCCGACTACCTCGGCTGCATCAACGCGCTCGATGCCAATCTCGGACGGGTGCGCGCACGCCTGGCCGAGACCGGTCTCGATCGCGACACGGTGGTGATCTACACCAGTGACCACGGCTCGCACTTCCGGACCCGCAATGGCGAGTACAAACGCAGCTGTCACGACGGCTGCCTGCGCATCCCGCTGGTCGCCTGCGGGCCCGGTTTCGACCAGGGCGGTGCGCGATCGGAGCTGGCCAGCCTGATCGACCTGCCCGCGACGGTGGTCCGGGCGGCCGGGCTGGACCAGCCGTCCGTCTTCCGTGGCCGGGCCTTGCAGGATGCCACCTCGCCCGACGCCCGGGACTGGCCCGACTGCTGCTTCGCCGAGATCTCCGAGAGCCACGTCGGCCGCTGCATCCGCACCGCCCGCTACACCTACGAGGTCAGCCTCACCCCAGGTGGCCGCCCGCGTTGGCAGGAGTCCTTCCTCTACGACAACGTCGTCGACCCGCATCAGCAGAACAACCTGGTCGCCGAACCGCTGCTCGCGCCCCTGCGTGCGCAGCTCTGGGAGCGTCTGCGCGCGTGGATGTGCAGCACCGGCGAACCCGATCCGCTCCTGGCCCCCTCCTGATCGACCATCGCTGTCATCGTCACCGATCGCTGGCCTGCGAGCCAGGGTTTGCATCGCTGCCTGCGCCGTGAGAATGCCACCATGACGCGTCGTACGTTGCTACTGCTGCTCTCCGCTCTCCTGCTACTTGGCACCGCCGGTTGCATGCAGCGTGGCGGTGAGCAGGGCTTCTCCTCCTACCGGTGCAACGGCCCCTCGCTGGTTGATCCGACGCCGATGATGCACAGCGCGCGCGATCGCGCGGCCTACTTGCAATACATGCCCTGAAGCCAGACTCGGCTCCCGTTGTATTCTGTCAGCGATCAGGCTGTCGCGGTCAGGCGAATGCAAGCAGGACGCCGTGCGCGTGTGCAGCCGTCTGACCTCCAGGAGCCGCAGGATCGCGAAGACAACGAGGCTGCCCCGGCACCAGCATGGACTGACGGCAGACTGCATGCGGCGGCGGCAAGAGACGGAGGCCGGGGCCGAAGCCTGCGATGAAAGAGCCGAAAGGTGGGCCGGAGCCCTACGCTACGACCCCTGGGTTGTGGGCGTAGAGCCACCTTGAATGGGAGGAATCGAGCATGTGTGGAATCGCCGGATATGTGGGCCAGCGCCAAGCCGAATCGCTGCTCCTGGTCGCGCTGGAGCGGCTGAAGTATCGCGGCTACGACTCCGCCGGCATGGCGATCAACGACGACGGCGACCTGCACGTGCGCAAGGCCGCCGGCCGCCTGCGCCAGCTCGAGGAGATCCTCGGCGCGCGCAGCCTGGCTGGCACCACCGGCATCGCCCACACCCGTTGGGCCACCCACGGCCCGCCGACCGAGGACAACGCCCATCCCCACAGCGATACCGCCGAACGGCTGGCGGTGGTCCACAACGGCATCATCGAGAATCATGAGGATCTGCGCCGTGAACTGGCGGACCGCGGTGCCGTTTTCGCCAGTCAGACCGACACCGAGGTCATCGCGCACCTTGTCGCCGAGCTCTATATCGATACCGGCGATCCGCTCGCCGCGGTCCGCGCGGCCATCCGCCGCCTCGAAGGCAGTTACGCCTTCGCGATCATCTTCGCCGACCACCCTGGCCGGATCATCGTCGCCCGCGAGGGCTCGCCGCTGCTGCTCGGCCGCGGCCGCGGCGAACATCTGATCGCCTCCGACGTCCCGGCGTTGCTGCCGCATGCCCACGAGGTCTGCCAGCTCCAGGACGGGTGGATCGCCGATGTCCGTGCCGAGCGGGTCGACATCTGTGACGGCGACGGCACACCGGTGGAGGGCTGCTTCGCGCGCATCGAAGTCGCCATCGATGACGTCTCCCGCGGCGACTTCGCCTCATTCATGGAGAAGGAGATCGCCGAGCAACCGGAGGTGCTGCAGCGCCTGCTCGATTCACGGCTGGTCGACGGGCGCTTGGTCACGCCGGAGATCGCGGTCGACCTCGCCCGTATCAACCATGTGGTGTTCCTCGCCTGCGGCACCAGCTGGCACGCCGCTCTGCTCGGCAAGCGCTTTCTCGAAGGGCTGGCCCGGATCCACGTCGAGGTCGACATCAGCTCGGAGTACCGCTACCGCAACCCGGTGGCCTCGGGCGACACCCTGGTGGTGGCGATCAGCCAGTCGGGCGAGACCGCCGACACCCTCGCTGGGGTACGGCTCGCCCGCTCGAAGTTCATGCCGGTGGCCAGCCTGGTCAACGTGGTCGGCTCGACCATGGCCCGCGAATCGGACGGCGTCCTGCCCCTGCTCGCCGGCCCGGAGATCGGCGTCGCCAGCACCAAGGCCTACACCGCCCAGGTGCTGGCGCTCTATCTCTTCGCGCTCCAACTGGCCCAGGCCAAGGGGCGACTCGATCAGGCCACCCGCACGCGGCTGATCGACGCCTGCTGTGCTCTGCCCGAGCTCACCGCCCGCACGCTCGACAACTGCCGCGAGGCGGTCGAAGAGGCGACCGAACTGTTCTCCGCCGCCAATGCCAGCGTGTTCCTCGGTCGCTGCGGAGAGTATCCCACCGCCCTCGAGGGCGCGCTCAAGCTCAAGGAGATCGCCTACGTCCATGCCACCGGCTACGCCGCGGGCGAGTTCAAACACGGGCCGATCGCACTGGTTACTGACGCCCTGCCGGTGATCAGCCTCTGCCCGCGTGACCAGATGTTCGAGAAGATGCTCTCGAATGTCGAGGAGACCCGCGCCCGCGACGGCCGGATCATCACCGTCGGCCCAGACGACGAGCGCCGTCTGCACGACCTCTCCGATGTCGTGTTCCCCGTGCCCGCTGCGAACGAGGAGATGCTCCAACCGCTGGTGAGCATCCTGCCCCTCCAGCTCTACGCCTTGCTGGTCGCCCAGCGCCGCGGCTGCGATGTCGACCAGCCGCGCAACCTGGCCAAGTCGGTCACCGTCGAATAGGCGGCCGCCTCAGGCCTCGACCCGGTTCAGGATCGGCGCGAGATACGGCCGCTTCTTCATCTCCTGCAGATCGTATTCCATCAGCTGTTCCAGGGTCCATTGCCGCTCGAGCGGGGTGGCCGCGCGGTAGAAGCCGTCGGCGATCCACCACAGCAGAAAGGGCTTCTGCGCACCGGCCCGCTCCGGACCCAGCTCAGCCAGCCGCGCCGCCTGCCCCCGCAGCCGATCGACCGATTCGATCCGCGCCGCCGCCGCCTGCTGGCGCAGATCGCCAAAACGCAGCTCCTCCCACCCGACGCCGGCGGTGACCGCGTACAGGCTGGCCCAGTAGAACACCTGCGTGGCCTCCAGGATGTAGGGGTCGGCGTGCGAACCATCGAGCACACCGCAGAGCTCGTCCATCTCATCGCCCCAGCGCGCGAGCAGCTTGGCCCGATCGCCGGCGAGTAGTAGCTGGACCGTGCCCGAGACCCGTTCGCCGGCCGCGACCTGGAAATCGCGTACGGTCTGCGCGTTGGCGTGGAGCTCGGTGTAGATGCGGTAGATCCGCTCGGGACTGGCCATCGATCCCCTCCCGTGGGGGATCCTGCCTCGCGCGCCGGCCGGGCAAGCCCGGGCCCGCCCCGCCCTGTGCAGCGCGCTGGGCGAGCGCGCCTTGCATTGTCTTTCATCGCTGTATCGTGATACACCGATATAAAGGAGGATCCTATGAGCCCGACCACCGCTGCCACCGAATACGCAGTCGCCGACATCGCCCTTGCTGATTGGGGCCGGCGCGAGATCGCCATCGCCGAGCACGAGATGCCCGGCCTGATGGCCATCCGCCGCAAATACGCCGAAGCCAAGCCTCTCGCCGGCGCCCGTATCGCCGGTTCGCTGCACATGACCATCCAGACCGCGGTCCTGATCGAGACCCTGGTCGAGCTCGGCGCCGATGTGCGCTGGGCCAGCTGCAACATCTTCTCGACCCAGGATCATGCCGCCGCGGCGATCGCCGCCGCCGGCGTTCCCGTGTTCGCGACCAAGGGCGAAACCCTCGAGGAATACTGGGAATACGCCCACCAGATCTTCGAGTTCCCCGACGGCGGGGCCAACATGATCCTCGACGACGGCGGCGACGCTACGCTCATCGCCCACCTCGGCGTGCGCGCCGAGCAGGATCGCAGCGTGCTCGAGAACCCCGGCAGCGAAGAAGAGGGCTGCCTGTTCGCCGCCATCGCCAAGCGCCTCGACAGCGACCCCCGTTTCTACTCCAAGCTCGGCGCCGATATCCGCGGCGTGACCGAAGAGACCACCACCGGCGTTCATCGCCTCCAGCAGATGCAGGACGAGGGCCGGCTGCTGTTCCCGGCGATCAACGTCAACGACTCGGTGACCAAGTCGAAGTTCGACAACGTCTACGGCTGCCGCGAATCGCTGGTCGACGGCATCAAGCGCGCCACCGATGTGATGATCTCCGGCAAGAAGTGCGTCGTCTGCGGCTACGGCGACGTGGGCAAGGGCTGCGCCCAGACCTTCAAGGGCCACGGCGCCACCGTCTACGTCACCGAGATCGATCCGATCTGCGCGCTCCAGGCCTGCATGGAGGGCCACCAGGTGGTGACCATGGAAGAGGCCGTCGCCTTCGGCGACATCTTCGTCACCACCACCGGCAACAAGGACGTGATCACCCGGCAGCACATGGATGCGATGAAGCACAACGCCATCGTGTGCAACATCGGCCACTTCGACTCAGAGATCCAGGTCGCCGCGCTCGCCGATCTCGCCTGGGAGGAGATCAAGCCGCAGGTCGACCACGTCATCTGGCCGGACACGGCCGACGGGCCGGGCAAACGGCTGATCCTGCTGGCCAAGGGCCGGCTGGTGAATCTCGGCTGCGGCACCGGCCACCCCTCGTTCGTGATGTCCAACTCCTTCAGCAACCAGGTCCTGGCCCAGATCGAGATCTTCGCGAACCACAAGGAGCTCGAGCGCAAGCTCTACATGCTGCCCAAGCAGCTCGACGAGGAGGTCGCCCGCCTCCACCTCGGTCAGCTCGGCGCCAAGCTGACCAAGCTCAGCAAGGACCAGGCGACGTACATCAACGTGCCCGTCGAGGGGCCCTACAAGCCCGATCACTACCGCTACTGATCGGCCAGAACGGCCGGACTGGCCGGGCAGGGGTTCAAGCCCCGGGCCCGGCCGGCTTCAGCCCTTGCGCAGCGGAAACCGCTGCCATACAGTCATTTGTCGCCGGTATAGACCGGCTGCGCTGCAATCGCCAACGCACCGTAGACGCTCACCGTCGATCACTGGGATACCGGTCGAGCGAGCTTGGATGCGGCCTGCGGCAGCCACAGGAGCAAGCGCCTCGGCAGGGGATCAGGTGGAATGTTGAAGCTCGAAATCCTCAACCCGGAGCAGGCCGGCAAGAGGATCGCCATCAACGGCGAGCTGAAGATCGGATCGGACCGTTCCTGTTCCCTGCGAGCCAAGCACCGCGACATGCGCCCGGTCCATGCGGTGTTCAACCGCAACGCCAAAGGCAAATACACCGTCGAGGTGGTCGATGAGGATGCCCACATCTTCCTCAACGGCCGCGACATCATCCACAGCGAGCTACAGCACCAGGACCTCCTGGCCATCGGCCCGCTCAAGTTCCGCGTCATCGATGAACAAGCCCGGCGCTGGGTCGACGACCGTCTGAGCCAACTGCTCGACACCCTCGAAGAGGACGACACGGTCTACGATTTCGCGACCGAAGACCTGTTCTACCTCATCACCAAGGAGCCCTCGCTCCAGCAGGCGATCGCCTTCCGCATCCCCTCGCGCGATCGCTTCATCGACCAGTGCCAACAGTTCCTCGCCCGTCTCATCCGCAAGTCCGGCATGGACGAGATGAAGATCGAGGCCTTCATGACCTGCACCAAGGAACTGATCCTCAACGCCCACCGGCACGGCCACGAATACGACGAATCCAAGGTCATCGTCATCCGTTACCGCGACGATGGCGAAGCGGTGTGGCTGACGATCGAAGACGAAGGCGAAGGCTTCGACCACAACAAGGCACTGAGCGAGGTCCGCAACATGGACGCCGCTTCTGCCGCCCGTCTGCGCTACCAATCCGGCGGCTTCGGCGGCCTCGGCTTCCAGATGATCACCCGCATGAGCGACAGCATCGAGTACAACGAGAAGGGCAATGTCGTCACCTTCTCGGTGCGTAAGGAATTCTAGCGAGGCGCTGCCCCAGAGCGCAGCAGGCATTGTATGGGTCAGCGCCCCACCAGGCTTTTACATCCGGGGGCTGCGCAGCTCGGCCCCCGATCCCTCGATGGCATGGAACTCGCGCTCTGGCCGCGGTGGCTATCGCCGAACATGCGCCACAAGCCCGGCGGGCGTTCTTCGCGCAGCTTCTATCAGAACTCCAAGCCTCGGACCAGCCAACGAGTGGAGCCCAGCCAGGCTTTGCTGGGCGACCGGCCGACCGAGAGGTGTTTTTCTGCGAAAATGGGCCGCAGGGCGGAACCGGCATCGCACAGCGATAGCCGGCCCCGGTGGGGCCGGCGGGCCGACGCAGCGCAAGCGCAGCCCCGCAGCGAAGCGAGGAGCAAGCGCAGCTGGGGTGCGCGTGAGCACGCGAGGGGGCAGCGCCCCCTCTGAGGCAAGCGCCATGCCTGTGAGTTGCCAAAGGATGTGGGCGAGAGGACTCGAACCTCCACGGGTTACCCCACTGGAACCTAAATCCAGCGCGTCTGCCAATTCCGCCACGCCCACGTCTCAGCGCGGCATGCTCCGAGCCGCGGCCACCGGCGCAAGCGCCCGTTGGCCTGCCCCGGCCCACCCGGCCCGGCCGCGCCTCAGCGGTTGACCAGATCGATCGCGGTGATGTGCACCAGCGCCGCTTCACTGGCCTGGCCGCCGCGTTCGATGGTGACCTTCTCGACCTCGCCCTTGACCCCGACCCGGCGCCAGTGGTATTCGGCCAGCTGGATCCCGGCGCCGTCGGCGACCTTCACCAGTGCCTCGATCTCGTTGGTGCTATCGATGATCACGTAGTTGGCGCTGGTGCCGGGCACGTCGCGCGGCTCGAGCCAGCCGATGGCGCGATAGCTGTCCTCCTCGAGCGAGGGCAGTGCCGGAACAGCCTCCTCCTCGGCAACCACCGTCGGCTCCTCCGGCTCCACCCGCGGCGGCTCCGGCTCGGGGGTGACCGCCACGGGCGGCTCGCGCACCGGCTCGGGCTTCGGCTCAGGCTGCTGTGGCTCCCGCTGCGGCTGCGGCTGCGCGGGCGGTGGCTGCTGGCGTTCGCGCGGTTCCTCGGGCACCCGCTGCGGCAGGTCCTCGACCGCGGCGAGCGCCGGTTCATCGACCGGCTCCGGCTCGTCAGCCGAGCCGGTCAGCTCGGGGATGTCGCGTTTCGGCTCGATGCCGCGTTCGCTCTGATGCTTGCGCGCCAACCAGGCGATCTTGCCGACCCGCTTGCGCAGGCTGTCGGCCAGCAGGCGGGTGCGGAAGCTGCCGTGGTCCTCGACCACGCGGTCGAGGCGGTCGACCAGACCCTGCCAGTCGAGTTCCAAGGCCCGCTGGGGGTCGGCGTCAACCGCCGTGCGGTAGCGCTCGTAGAGCGTGCGGGCATTGCGCCAGGTCCGTTCGATCGGGCTCAGCTGCCGCGAGCCACCAGCGCCCGCAACCGTTCCCGCGTCATCGTCGGCTTCGCGCGCGGCGACCTGCGGCGGAGCCTCGCGGCCGAAATCGAGCACGATGCGATGCGCGTAGGCCACGGCTCCGGGCGGATGGACCTTGTACCAGCCGCCGTGGGTGATGCCGGCCCACTGGCCGTCGACCATGCGCCCCTTCCAGGTGACGATGTCCCCGGCGTCGAGCTGGGTCACGAGATTGGAGCGCAGGCGCGCATCATCGCGGACCCGGACCCCGTCCTGGGTCACGCGCAGCGCGCGGGGGTCCTCGGTCTGTGCAAGGTTGCGGCCGTGGACCCAGGCCCCCCCCTGTGGTGGGAACCTGATCTCATACCAACCGTCCTTGCCGGCGACCGGACCGATGACCTCAACCGTGGTGCCGTCCTCAAGCGTGGTGACCACCGGCGCCTGGGTCGAAGGACCGAAGCGGATGTTGCCTCGCCCGCTGACGGTGGCCTGGCGGGTCTGCGCTGCGACCGGCCCGAGACACAGACCAAGCAGCACGATCATCAAGGACCACGAACGCATGTCTTCCTCCTGTCGGGCCGCGCGGCGTCACGCGGGACGGGGCGCGGTACGACACCCCCGATCGTTGACGCTAGATCACCCCGCCAGCGACGCAACCGCCGGCGCCAGCCGTTCCTGTGAGCCGCGCCGCTCACCCCTGCTTGGCTGGCGATCCGACCGCCTTTCACCCCCACTGCGCCCGCGACCGGGCGTAGACAACCCCGCACCGCGCACCATGCTGTGGACCCCAGGAGGCGCCGGCAATGGTACTCGATCGCCTGCGTCGCGGCGGCGGACGCCGCGACCCGAAGAAGATCCCCGACGGGCTGTGGATCAAGTGCCCCAGCTGCGAGGAGACCGTCTTCAAGCGCCTGGTCGAGGAGCAGCAGGAGACCTGCCCCAACTGCGGCCACCACTTCCCCATGCCCGCTCCGCGGCGGGTCGAGAGCCTGATCGACGCGGACACCTGGCAGGAGCTCGACGCCGAGATCGAAAGCGCCGACCCGCTGGGCTTCACCGACCGCAAACCCTACCCCTCGCGTATCGAGCAGATGCAGGCCAAGACCGGCATCAAGGACGCCATCGTCAGCGGCGTCGGCCAGCTGCACGGTCGGCCCCTCGGCCTGGCGGTGATGGACTTCCGCTTCATCGGCGGGTCGATGGGCAGCGTGGTCGGCGAACGCATCGCCCGGCTGGTCGAGCACTGCATCGCCGAGCACCTGCCGGTGGTGGTGGTCAGCACCTCCGGCGGAGCGCGGATGATGGAGGGCATCGTCTCGCTGATGCAGATGGCCAAGACCTCGGCCGCGCTCGCCACCCTCGCCGAGGCCCGGTTGCCCTACATCTCGGTGCTGACCAACCCGACCATGGCCGGGGTGATGGCCAGCTTCGCCTCGCTCGGTGATGTGATCATCGCCGAGCCCAAGGCGCTGATCGGCTTCACCGGCCCGCGGGTGATCAAGGAGACGATCAAACAGGAGCTCCCACCCGGTTTCCAGACCAGCGAGTTCTGCCTCGAACACGGCCAGATCGACCTGATCGTCCCCCGCCGCGACCTGAAGGATGAACTCGGCCGGGTGCTGCGCTATCTCGCCCCGAAGTCGCAGCGCCCGGCGCAGGAATAGCGCCCCGCCAACGATCGACGGCTGCGCGCGAGCAGCACCCCACCGCGAAGTCGGAGAGGCGCAGCCCCTCCATGCAAAGGTCTGGCGGAGCCCCAGCCCGCGCTGGCGGGCTGGGGTTGCGCGTTGCACCAAGGTGGGCCTCCGCCCACAACCCAAGGGTTGAGCATAGGGCTCCGGCCCACCTTTCTGCTCTTTCATCAGGGGACTTCGTCCCCCGAACCCCCTGTGCCTCGACGGCTTGTGACAGCGTCT
>JBEPXK010000055.1:0-12722 GCA_041641915.1 Planctomycetota bacterium | reverse complement strand
AGCGTGCTCGATGCCGCGACCGGCGCACTGCTGCACCGCGATATCCTGCCGCTGGTCGGCAACCGCGGGGGTCCCTACGTCGACGGCAATCGCGTCTACGCGGTGTCGGTTCTCGGCGAGACCGCGGTCGAGCTGTGGCTGGATGCGGCGGGCCGGGTCGGCGCGCGGCCGCTGTGGGCCAACCGTCACGGCACCGGCCGCGGTACGCTCAAGGCCAATCACAGCTGGCCGGCCAAGAACTGGATGAAGGGTCCGCTGATTCACGACGGCCGCATCTACCAGTCGCTGGTCGACCGCGCCCACGTGCCGCAGCACTATCCCTGCCCCTGGCACGAACTGGATATCTGGGACACCGACACCGGGGCCAAGCTGGCCCGGCGACGCAAGGTGTTCGACAGCTGCACCGACCCGACCGTGGCCCCGACCCTGGCCGGTGCGTACATCGCGCTCGCCGATGGCGGCGATCCCCTGCCCGGCTTCCACGGCACCACCGAGTACGCCCAGCTTGCTTTCGTCGGCGCCGACGCCGAGGCCTTTCCCGTGACCCGTTTCCGCCTGCCGGGCAAGAAGCTGCGCGCGGCGCCGGTGTTCGCCGGCGAACGGATGTACCTCCGGCTCTACGACGGGCTCTACTGCATCGCGGTGAGCGACGCGGCCGGCGCGCAGTTCGTCGAGGAGGTCAAGGCGCAGACGCTGTTCGCCGAGATCCCGCTGCGCGAACCGCCGCCGCCGGTCAAGGTGATCCCGGCCGCGGCGCTGGAGCTCGGCACCGACGCGCCGCTCGACCGCCTGCATCCCGGCACCATCGCCCGTTCGTGGCTGGTCTGCGGGCCGATCCCGAGCCAGGCGCCCGGCGACCACCTCGCGGCGCTCGGCGGCCCCACCCAGGCGGCACCGGGGCCGGGGCAGAGCATCACCGTCGGCGCGACCAGCTACACCTTCAAGCCGGTGGCCAAGCAGCATCTGGGTATCGATCGTCACGGCTACGCGCACAACCTCGACGTGCTCGGATCGATCGGCGGCAAGGGTTCGAGCGTGAGCTGGTTCTATTGCGTGGTCGAGAACAGCGAGGTGCGGACGATGCGCTTCAGTCTCGACGGCGGCGGCGTTCGGGCCTGGCTCAACGGGGTCGAGATCGCCGACAAGGACATCGTCGACCTGGAGCTGGGGACCTACCGCCTGCTGATCCGCAGCGAGGTCGGCCGGCTGCCCCCCTTCGCGCGCAACAGCAAGATCGCGATCGCGCCGACCTTCACCGGTACCGACCACCCCGCGCTCGACTACGATGCCTGGGCCGACCAGGTCGAGGCGCTGCGCGAGCGCTTCGAGCAGCTGATCCGCGATCATGCCGGGACCGGCATCGCGAGCCGGGCCCGGCTCTACCTCCAGGCCTTGGACACCTATCGCAAGCAGAACCGTTGATGCTCAGGGGGCGCCGCGCCTCGGGCCCGCTGGCGGCAGGCGGACCGAGCGGAAGCCGGCGCGCATCAACGCCCGGGCCAGACGCTGGCGGTAGCGTGGGCGCAGCGGCGCGGCCGCGATGACCTCGACGTGGCGCGCGGGATCGAGCTCGGCGAGCGCGGTTTCGAGCGCCTCGGGTTCGCTGGCGGCGAAGCGGCGCAGGTCGTCGCGCACGACGATGCTGCCGTCGGCCGCGACCTGCACCACCACCGGCTGCCGGGTGAAGCTGCGCGGCGACGGCCGCTCGCCGCAGGCGACCGCGCCCAACAGCAGCAGCGTCGCGATCCAGCAGCGCAGGCTCATCCGGCCTGGGCGATCGCAGAGAGACGGTCGAGGATCGCGTCGCGTACCGCGTCGATCGGACGCTGGCCGTCGACGGTGATCATCCGCGGTCGACCGGCTCGCGTTTCGAGCTCGCGGTAATAGCCGGTAAGTTGCTCGGTGCGCTCGTGGTAGACCCGCAGCCGGTCGCGGATGGTCGCCTCGCGGTCGTCCTCGCGTTGGACCAGGGGCTCGCCGGTGACGTCGTCGTGCTCGGCTTCGCGCGGCGGGTTGTAGGTCACGTGGTAGACCCGGCCGGAGGCGGGGTGGATGCGCCGGCCGCTGAGACGTTCGACCACCGCCGTGTCGGGCACGGTGATCACGACCACCGCGTCGACCTCGACCCCGGCCGCGCGCGCGTCCTGGGCCTGGGCCAGGGTGCGGGGGAAGCCGTCGAGCAGGAAGCCGTTGGCGCAGTCGGGCGCGGCGATGCGATCGGTGACCAGGCCGATGATGATCTCGTCGCTGACCAGCTCGCCGGCGTCGATGACCGCCTTGGCCTGGCGGCCGAGCTCGGTACCGGCGGCGATCGCCGCGCGCAGCATGTCGCCGGTCGAGATCTGGGGAATGGCGTAGGCTTCACAGATGTAACGGGCCTGGGTGCCTTTGCCGGCGCCGGGGGGGCCGATGAGGACGATCCGCATGGGCGGCTCCTGGGTCTCAGGGGGGCGCGCACTCTGTCCGCGGAATGCGCGGGAACAAGCCCCCGGGTGCATGCACGGAGGCGGGGCAAACGGGGCGGACGGACAGAGCGTATTATGGGGTGCCACGCGGGGTGAATCCAGCCCGGATCGGGAGCACAGATATGAAAACCGCCATCATAACCATTGCCGTGCTGGCCATTGCCGTCAGCCAGTACGCCTGTCAGGGAGCCGAGGCCGCCGAGGCCGCCGACGCCGAGAACGCCGTCGACCGCAGCGAACTCGTCACATTGATCGAAGCGCAGGATGTCACGCTGATCGACGCCAACGGCACGCGTTCCTACCAACGCGCCCACATCCCCGGCGCGATCGACTTCGCCGCGGCGCAGAAAGCCGGCACTCTCGCCGAGCAGCTACCGGCGGAAAAAGATGCGCTGATCGTGGCCTACTGCGGCGGACCCGGCTGCAAGGCCTACACCAAGGCGAGCGCGCGAGCGCGCGAGCTCGGCTACACCAACGTGAAGCACTATCCCGGCGGGATCAGCGGGTGGACCGCAGCGCAGGAGGACCAGCCGGCCGACAAGGACGAGCCGGCCGAGCGCTTCCCGGCCCTCACGCACGCTGAGTTGGTGCAGGCGCTCGACGACGGCGCGGTGCCGGTGGATGCCAATGGCACCGCCTCCTACGAGCAGGAGCACATCCCCGGCGCACTCGACTACGAGGCGCTGTCCAACGCGGGCGAGCTCGCCGGGGCTCTGCCAGAGGACAAGTCGACCACCATCGTCGCCTACTGCGGCGGCCCGCGCTGCGGCGCCTACAAACAGGCCGCGAAAGCGGTGGCCGAGCTCGGCTACACCGACGTGAAGCACTACCCGGGCGGGATCAGCGGGTGGCGCGAGCACGCCGACGACACCGGGAAGGTGAAGTCCGGCGGTTGCGGGTCTGGTGGATGCGGACAGACCGAGACAGCCACGCCCGAGGCCGAGGCCGAGGCCGAGGACAAGGCCGGCGCCGGGTGCGGCGCGGGCGGCTGTTCGACTGGCGGAGACGACACGGCGATGTAGAAGCGGGGGATGCACAGCGACGACTGCCGTATCTCCATCGCCGCGTGTGGCGCCATCGGTGATGGCGTCACGCTCGCTACTGCCGCGATCCAGGAAGCCTTCGATCGGGTTGGCGAAGCCGGGGGCGGCACCGTGTTCGTGCCGCCGGGAACTTGGCTGACCGGCACGGTGTTCATCCGCTCGGGGACCACGCTCGAACTGCATCCGGCTGCGCGGATCCTCGGCAGCAGCGACCTCGCCGACTACACCGCGCGCAGCTGGGGCCAGCACATCGACCGTACGCCCTGGCACCTGATCGCCGTCTGCGGCGTGCACGACGTACGTATCACCGGCGGCGGGACCATCGACGGCAACGGGCCGGCCTTCTGGGAGCCCTGCGTCGACGATCCCGATCGCCGCGATCCCGATCGCGTCCCGCCGGGCGCCTACGGCGCGTTGGATCCGATCAGTTGCGTGCCGGAACGCCACGCCGGTACGCCGGTGGCGCCCTTGGCGTGGATCCGGGCGGAGAAGGAACGTCGCCCCTCGCCGATGATCGAGATCACCGAGTGCGAGAACGTGCGCATCGAGAATGTGCACATCACCAATTCCGCCGGCTGGCTGCTGCACCTGCACAACACGAATCGGGTGTGGATCACCGGGGTACGGCTGAGCTCAAATCTGATGGGGCCGAACAACGACGGCTTCGATATCACCGGCTGCCACGACGTGCTGGTCAGCGACTGTCATCTCTCCTGCTGCGACGATGCGATCTGCGTGAAGACCACGCCGGATTCGCAAACCGTGGAGCGGGTCACGGTGACCAACTGCGTGATCCGCACCCGTTGCGTTGCGCTGAAGTTCGGCTGCGCCGAGACCTTCCATGATTTCAAGCAGGTGACCTTCAGCAATTGCGTGGTCTACGAATCGAGCCGGGCGGTGGGGATCTACACCAAGCGCGGCGGTAACATCGATGACGTGACGATCAGCAACATCATCTGCGATACGCGCAACCCGTTCGTGATGAACCGTCCGATCCACATCCAGGCCAAGCTGCCGCCGGCCGAGGACGGCGTCGCCCCGGGGCGGATCCGCAACGTGATCATCCAGGGCGTGGTCTGTCGTACCGACGGCCGGATGCTGCTGAGCGCCGAGCAGCAGGGTCAGATCGACGGGGTGGTGATCCGCGATCTGCAGGTGGAGCTGCCCAGCCTCGATGACCCGGCGTTGCTTGCCGGTCGGCTGCGCTGCGGCCAGCTGCCGCTCGAGCATCCCGACGTGATCGCGGCCCGGGCGGTGGTGGTGGCCAAGAACATCGACCGATTGGTGCTCGACAACCTGATGGTGCGCTGGCCGGATTGCGACGCCGCGGGGCGGATGATCGTGCCGGCGGATTGGGACTTCGCGCACAAGGCCTGCAACGGCATGTTCGACGCCTTCTTCACGCGCGAGGAGTTCGCCACCGACACGGTCCCGCCCTTCGCGCTGACCTGGGCCCGCGGCGTGCGAGGCGGCTACCTCAGTGCTCCGACGGCCGCTCCCACCCCCGGCGCCCCGGCGCACGATCACGCGGCGTGCGACTGGCCGCTGCGCGATTGAGGCCGGTGCCCGCGTCGCTTGTCGCGAGCGCTGCGATCAGTCGCGGAGCTCGAGTGGCAGGTGGCCGATCTCGTTGTAGCTCAGCGGCACGACTTCGCCGCCGGTGTGTACGATCAGTCGGGTGATCCCGGCGTGGGTGGTGTCGAGCACGCTCCAGGCGACCGGGTCGACCGCGGCGCAGCGGCACCAGATATAGCGGATGAGATTGCCGTGGATGACCACCAGTTCGTGGCGCGTGCCTTTGGCCAGAGGGCGCACGAGTTTGTGCAAGGCGGCTTCGGCCTGGGCGTTCATGGTCAGACGCTGCCCGGCCTGGGGGCAGCGGGCGATCAGCCGTGAGCGCAGGTCGGCCTGCATCCACAGCCGGCCGCGCAACTGACGATAGTTCATGCCGCGATGGACCGCCGGTTCTTCGAGATCGCTATGCAGCAGCCCCGGCAGGACTTCGCACAGCACGCGCAACCGCCGGCGCGAGGCGTCGGGGAACCGCGTGGCCGCAATCTGGGCGCTCTCGATCGCACGCGGCAGCGTGGAGCTGATGATGCTATCCATCGGCTGGGGGGCCAAGGCCTTGGCCGCAGTGGCGATCTGGTCCCGGCCGCGCTGGGTCAGCGCGCCGTGATCGGGGTCGTCGTGGGCGTGGACATAGGCCCCGTGACGCAAGAGATAGAGGTATCGTGTTCCCACGGATGGGTCGCCTCCGGGCGATGATGATACGCCGCTCGGCCGCGGATGCGAGGCTCCACGGCGGCGCCAGTGCCGGTTCAGCCGCCGGAACTGGCCGCGGCCTGCTTGCCATGGGTCAGTCGTGGCCGGGTCTTGTTCATCTCGTGGACCAGGATTCGTGTGACCATCGACTCGCGCAACGCGGCGTGCGCGGGATCGCCCCAGAGGTTGCGGACGTGGTCGGGATCGTTGCGCACGTCGTAGAGTTCGCCCTGATCGGGGTGGCTGGCGTAGAACACGCATTTGTACGCATCGTCGATGAGAATGCGCTGGTTCCATGCGCCGTGCTCGGGGCGTTCCTCAACGATGACCTCTTCGCGCACGCGCACGGTGGGGTCCTCCCAGGCCGGCCGCTGATCGACGCCTTCGCAGGCGCGCGGCGTCGGGATGCCGGCATAGTCGCAGAGCGTGGGGAAGAGGTCGACCAGGTTCTGGAAGGCATCCGAGCGGGTGCCGGCGGGAATGGCGCCGGGCAGAGCGACGATCATCGGCACGTGGATCGATTCTTCGTAGCAGACCAGGCTCTTGAACCAGAAGCCGTGGTCGCCGAGCAGGTCGCCGTGGTCGGCACTGAACACGATCAGGGTGTTGTCCTTCTCGCCGGTGGCTTCGAGATGATCGAGGATGCGGCCGATGTGCTTGTCCATCAGGCTGACCATGCCGTAGTAGCAGGCGGCGTTTTGCTGGACCTGGCGCTGGTCCCAGGCCAGGTGGGAGACGTTGCCCGCACCGTTCATCCCCGCGTCGACCTGTTTGGCGGCATAGTCGCCCGGTTGGTCGATGATCGCGCGGTAGAAGGAGGGCTTGTCGGCGAAGGCTTCGGGTTCGCCGTCCTTGTAGCCGAAGGTCGGGAGCGCGTCGGGGTCGTACATCGAGGCCCAGGGCTCGGGGACCATGCACGGGTTGTGTGGGTCCTGGAAACTGACCAACTGGAAGAACGGCTGCCCGCGGTCGCGGGCGCGATCGATGCCGGCGATGCTGGTGTCGGCGGTCCAGGTGGAGTTGTGGAACTCCTCGGGCAGATCCCAGGCGCCGTAATCGGTGTAGGCGGTGTTGCCGAAATACCGTTCCAGGTCGACCCCCTGCCGTCGCAGCCAGGCGCCGTAGTGCATGCCGCGGGCGTGGTTCTCGGTGGTGTGGCCGATGGCGAGGTCGGCGCGGGTGAAGCCGTGCCAGGGGCCGTGCCAGGTATCGAAGTGGTCGTAGTTGGCGATGTGTGGGAAGGATTCGGGCGAGAGCGGGTCGTGGCAGGCGGCGAGATGGCTCTTGCCGATGAAATGGGTGAAGTAACCGCGCTGGCTGAAGCTGCCCCCGAGCGAGGGGTCGTGGTCCTGCGGCAGATGGCTCATGTTGTGCGCCGCACCGTTGCTCGAGCAGTACTGGCCGCTGAGCAGGGCGGCGCGGCAGGGCAGACACACGGGGGTCGGCGGATAGGCCCGGGTCAGCAGCATGCCTTCGGCCGCGAGGCGATCGAGGTTCGGCGTCTTGATGTGCGGATTGAGCGCCCCGAGGCAGTCGTAACGCATCTGGTCGGCGAGGATGACGATGATGTTCGGTGGTGTGGACATGCGGACTCCGGTCACAGGCGAGCGATCGGGTCGCGAGTGTGGGCGCGGTGTGGCGGAGACAAGCGGTGGCCGCGGAGCCGGAGGTCAGTGGCGGCCAACCCGGTGGTCGGGGCGCGCCGTGCTTCAGCGCACCACCGCGCGACGCGATGAGCCCGAGCTCGCGCCGGTGGGGCGACGGAGGAAGGCGGTGTCGAGGTTGTGGCAGCATTCGGGCAGATGGCGATGCCACCACTGGCGCGCGCGTTCCTGGGTCCAGTCGCCGGCGCATGCGCAGTCGGCCAGGCGGTCGGCCAGGGTCAGGGCGTCGCTGGGGCGACGCGCGCGGTCCTTCTCGAGACAACTCATCAGCACCGCTTCGAGATCGGCCGGTAGCGGCTTCTCGGTCCGTGCGCTCGGCGGGGCCGGGGTGTCGTGCAGCTGACTGGAGAGCACCCGCATTGCGGCGCCGGCGTCGAACAGCGTCTGACCGGTGAGCATGAAATAGCCGACGCAGCCGAGCGCGTAGATGTCGGCCCGGCCATCGAGTTCGGCCTCGCGGGTGATCAGCTCGGGCGCCATGTAGGCGGGCGTGCCGAGGACCCGGTTCTCGTCGGTCAGCTGGCGCGGCGCCGGGCGCGGGCGCTCGGTATCGCAGTTGCGGCAGCGGGCGAGGCCGAAATCGAGGATCTTGATGAAATCGCAGTCGAGGCCGAGGCGGCAGTTGAACAGGTTGCCGGGTTTGATGTCGCGGTGGAGGATGTTGATCGCGTGGGCTTCGGCCAACGACAGGCAGGCCTGGCGCAGGAGGTAGACGCAGCGTCCGGGGCCAATGGGGCCGAAGCGTTCCACCATCGCCTCGAGGTCGATGCCGTTGAGCAGTTCCATGACATAGAACAGGACGCCGTCGTCGTCGGAGCCGAAGTCGTAGAGCTGGACGGTATGCGGCGATTCGAGGCTGGCGGTGGCGCGGGCCTCGCGTTCGAAGCGGTCGACGATCGCGGTGCGATGTTCGGTCTGGACCCGTGCGAGGGCCTCGGGCAGCACCAGTTTGACCGCGGCCGGGCGCGCGAGCAGGGTATGCTTGGCGCGCCAGACCTCGCCCATGCCCCCGCGACCGAGGCGTTCGAGCAGCCGGTAGCTGCCCATCTCACGCAAGCGGCGGTCGACCTCGGCCACGCGTTTGCCCATGCGGAAGGTGATGAGGATCGGGAACATGGCCAGGCCGACACAGACGTAGTTGGGCAGGAAGGCGCGGACCTGGACCTCCGGCGTCGGCCAGCTGCCGCTGGCGCGGCTGGCCAACAGCACCGCCAGCGGCGCCATGCTGGCGGTGGCGAAGGAGGCGGCGATGCTGCGTCCGGGCGGTGCGGGCACCACCAGGGGGTAGAGCACGATCCAGACCGAGAGCGGTGTCATCCCCTGACCGATCGGCCCGGCCGGATTGTAGTAGATGGCGACAGAGAGGGCGAAGCCGACCATCACCTGGTAGCCCATGCCGAGGTACATCAGCCGGCAGCCGGCGAGTGCAGGCAGCGTGGCGAGCCACACCACCAGCGCGCTGAGTCCGACCAGGGCCAGGAACACGGTCAACGCGAGGTCGCGGGTGGTGAACAGCGATTCCCAGGCGAGAGCGTCGAACAGGCGGTTGAGGCCGAGTCCGAAGAGGAAGGCGACGGCCATGGTCGCGGCCATCGCCCGCAAGCGTTGACGGCCGGGCTCGGCGAGCGCGGTGGAGAGATGCGTCTGGCCGGACCAGGTTCCGGTACCGGGTGCGGTCGGTCCGCTCCACGGCGCCGGGAAGCGGGCCGAGAAGCGGCGGCGGGTACCGGAACCGGAACTGCGCATGCAGGCCCCTTGTACGCCGATGGCCGCATGGGAAGCGGTAGCCTGGCGGCCTTGCGGCGTCACTCCACTCTGACGGGTCCCTCAGAAATCCAAGACTCCATGCCAACCTGGGTGGGTCGCTGGAGGCCGACGCAGCGCAAGCGCAGCCCCGCAGCGAAGCGAGGAGCAAGCGCAGCTGGGGTGCGCCGGAGGCGCGAGGGGGCGAAGCCCCCCGCTGATGATGACGCAGCTTGCGCGCTCCGGCGGTTGTCTCGGCTGGCGGGCGGTCATAAGATCGATGGTCATGCCCCGCCGCCGCCGTCGTCGACACATGCGCATGCGCAGTGACAGCTCTTCTCGCTGCGAGGTGGCGGGGCGATCGCACGTGGCCGACGGCGTGAGCAGCATGCCCCTGGCCGGAACGACCCCGGGCCTCGAGCGCATCGGCCACCGCCGGTTCGCCAACGATCCCGACTGCGGCGATGGCTTCGATTACACGCTGCTGCGGCGGATCGGCTGGGGTGGGCTCGGCGAGGTCAGGCTGGCCTGGCAGGCATCGCTCAATCGGACGGTGGCGATCAAACGCCTGCATAGCAGCGTGTTGCCGGAAGCGCGGGAGCGGCTGATCCGCGAGGCGGTGGTCGGGGCCAACCTGACGCATCCGAACATCGTCACGGTGCACGATGTCGCCTGTGACGCCGAGGGCACGGTGTTCTACGTCATGCGGCGGGCCGATGGCCACCCCTGGAGCGACGTGATCCAACGGCTCTCGCGACGCGAGAACATCGATAAGCTGCTGCACGTCTGTGATGCGGTGTCGTTCGCGCACGCCGCAGGCGTGGTCCATCGCGACCTCAAACCGGCCAACGTGATGATCGGCGACCACGACGAGGTGCTGGTGATGGATTGGGGCATGGCGATCTCACCGCCGGGCACCGGCGAACCGCTCGCCGAGGTGCTGCTGCGGGAGACCGCGCCGGCTGGCACCCCGGCCTACATGGCACCGGAGATGGCCAAAGGCGAGGGCTGGCTGATCGATCGCCGCAGCGACATCTATCTGCTCGGCGCGATCCTGTTCGAGATCCTCACCGGTTTCCCGCCGCACGAGGAGGCGGGCTATGACGACCTGATCGCGGCCGCGCGGGCCAACCATATCCGCGACAGCCGGCAGGGCGGCGAACTGATGGAGATCGCCCGCCGCGCCCTGTCGACCGATCCGCACGCGCGTCACTGCAGCGTGCGGGAGTTTCGCGACGAGGTCGCGGCCCACGATCGCCATGCCGAGAGCCGGGAGCTGGCAGGCCGGGCGCAACAGGCTTTCGACCGGGCCGCGGTCAGCGGCGATTACGAGCTGTTCAACCGTGCCATCTTCGGCTTCGAAGCCGCCTTGGACCTGTGGGGCAACAACATCGCCGCGCGCGAGCAGCTCTCGCGGGCCACCCGCAGCTACGCCGCCTTCGCGCTGGGGCGCGACGACCTCGACCTCGCTGCCAGCCTGCTCGATCCCGCCGACCCCGGGCACGCCGACATGCAGCGGCGGCTGACCTCCGCACGCGCGCGACGTCGGCGGGAGCAGGAGGCGGAGAGCGAGTTGCAGGCGCTGCAGCAGCGCACCAGCGGACCGGTGGAGCCCGACTGGCAATGCGTGTGTCATGAGGATTTCGCCGACGATCGTTGGCGCGATCGCTGGCGGGTGTTCGGCAGTACGGGCGAGGTGGTCGACGGTGAGCTGCGGGTCGCGCCGGGAGTGCCCTCGCTGGTGGTCTACGATCTGCCGGTGCGCGGAAATGTGCGGCTCGACTTCGTGGTCCGCATTCTCGCCGGCAACCCCAACGATCTCAGTTGCCTCCTGGCCTGTCGCGGCGACAGCCCGGGCGAACGGATGTTCAGCAGCGGCTACGAGCTCAAGTATGCCAGTTTCGACAACCGCCGCGCCTGCTGCTACCGCAACAGCATCTGTCTGCATCAACAGCCGTGCGAGCCGGTGGTGCACGATCGCGATTACCGGGTTTCGGTAACGCGCATCGACACCGAGTTGAGCATGAGCATCGACGGCAGCGAGGTCTTCCGGATCCATGATCCGGAGCCGATCACCGCACCCGAACACGATCGGGTCGGGCTGTTCGGCTGGGACTGCGCTTACGCCTATCGCGATATCCGCATCGAAATCCTCAACCATCCCTTCCGCGTCGACGTGCTCGATCTGGCCGAGTCGCACCTCTCGCGCGGTAATTATGCGACCGCGATCGACCTGTTCGCCGAAGTCGAGGATCACCCGGCGCCGGCGCGCGCGCAACGGGCGCAGCACGGAGCGCAACGGGCCCGGTCGATGGTGGTGCAGCGTGACCGCTTGCACCGCTATCGGGCCGAGCTCGGGGCGATCTGGCCCGGCGTCCAGGTGGCGGTGGGCGGGATCGGTTTGAGCGTCGATCTGCGCATGTGCGGCGTCGATGATCTTGAGCCGCTGCGCGGCATGCCGATCAATCAGCTGGACATCGGCGGCAACGCCGTGCGCGATCTCGGTCCGCTGGCCGGGATGCCGTTGACGCGGCTCTACGCTCCGCTCAACCGGATCGAGGACCTTTCGCCGCTCGACGGCTTGCCGCTCGAACGGTTGGACATCGGCGGGAATGCGGTGGCCGAGCTGGAGCCGTTGTCCGGTTGTCCGTTGCGGATGCTCTACTGCAGTTTCAATCGCATCGCCGGGTTGGATGCGCTCGCGGGCATGCCGCTGGCCTACCTGTTCGCGCAGCAGAACCGGATCGCAGACCTGGGGCCGCTCGCGGGTCTGGCGTTGCGCAGCCTGGGTCTGGGCAACAACCGCATCGAACGGGTCGACGCGCTGGCGCGGTTCAGCGTCGACGACCTGCTGCTGCAGGGCAATCGCATCGGCGTTCTCGATGGTATCGCCGGCAAGCAGTTCAGCGTGCTGTCCCTGGGCCGCAATCTGATCGAGGATCCGCGTCCGCTCGCGGATGCCACCATCGCCTATCTCGATCTGAGCGCCAACCGCGTGCGGCAGCTCGGCAGCCTGGCGGAGCGCTTGTTCCAGTTCTGCGGCCTTGGCGGCAACCCGCTCGATGCGCAGGAACGCAACCGCATCGCCGGCCGGTGGGCCGAGGAACCGGCGATGCATGCCTCGCTGCGCCAGCTCCAGGCCGAGACGGCGATCGCCGCGGGCGACGTCAGAGCGCTGCGCAGCTTGAGCAGTCGGCAGGGCGGCAGCGAGGCGCTGCTGCGCCTGGCCCGGCCGATGACCCGCAGCGAACTCGAAGGATTGACCGCGGCGATGGAATGCCTGCCAGCGAGCATGAGCAGCGACGAGTTGACGCGTCAGTTCGCCGCGCGCGCCGGGCGGTTGAGCCAGGCCTGGGTCGGGCTGCGCAGCGGCGATGCGGCATGGAGCGATGGGACGCCGGTGGCGGCGACGCTGCCCGCCCCGCGCTGCGCCCCTGCCGGCGCGCCGCTGGTGCTGTGGAGCGGGATGCTCTATCCGGAGCTGGATCCGGACCACGTGCATCATGCCGTGCTCCAGTGGAAGGACTGAACGATGGACCCGC
>JBEPXK010000054.1:0-12773 GCA_041641915.1 Planctomycetota bacterium | reverse complement strand
CACCCCACCTCGCACCGATCCTCCGCCGCCTCCAGATCGATGTCGACGCCTGGCTCGACGTCATGCGCGGACGCAGTCACTTCCTCGGCACCGCCGTCGGCGCGCTCGCCAAACTTGTCAGCGAAGCCGCCCGACGTGGCGTGAAGTGGATCGCCGAGAAGACCCAGATCCATCGCGACCGCCGCGGACGCGCACCGCCCGCCGTCGATCCGGCGCTCGGGTAGCGCAAAACCACATCAAGGCACGCCGTTGCGTCGCGAATCATCGCTGACGGCCGGCGAATCGTGGGCTCCAAGGGTGCCCACGCCCCGTTTTGTGGCCTCAGAGGCCTGAATCGGGTGCGAAATCCGTCAATTGCCACTGATGGCCAGCAAATCGGCGCTAGCCAACGCCGTTGAGAAGCGGCTGTGCGCACGTTTCTCTGATAATAGAGCGTCCTGGGTTTTTTCCTGTGATAATAGAGCGTCCTGGGTTTTTTCCGCGCGGCGTGCCCGGAGCGGGTACGCGCCTTAGTGCCTCGATTGCTTGTGACAGCGACAAAAAACAACGTTTTGAAGAGGCGCTGTCACAAGCTGTCGAGGCACAGGGGGTTCGGGGGACGAAGTCCCCTGATGAAAGAGCGGAAGGGTGGGCCGGAGCCCTATGCTCAACCCTTGGGTTGTGGGCGGAGGCCCACCTTAGTCCGTCTCGAACAACGTCCGCGACAGGCCGGCTTGCTCGATAATCCCGCGCAACGTGCCGGTACGCAGCTCCTTGTGATCGGGGACGGGGACGGTCTGCGTGCCGTCCTCGGGCGTGCGGCGCTGCATGACCATGTGGCTGCCGCGTTGTCGCACGCAGGCAAAGCCGTGGGCCTCCAGGATGCGGCGCACATCCCGGCCGGACAATCGCTTCAGCTTGCCCATGAATCAGCCAGCCACTTCGAAGGTACGCACGAACGTGCCCGCGTGCAGCCGCTCGTGGACCTCCGATTCGTCGGCCGTCTCCAGGAACAGTTCCACGGCTTCGCGCAGGTTGGCCATCGCCTCGTCCTGCGTGTCGCCCTGGCTGACGACCCTCAACTCGACGCATTCCGCGACGAAACCGCCCTCTTCGGGCCATACACGTGCCAGCAGTTGCTTCATGTTCAGCATCGTACCTCCTCTGTCCGCTGCGGACAATCGGCGTCTTCCCAATCCCCCTACGCCTCCCCGCAGCCGCTACGCGGTTGCTCGGCCGGGTGGCACCGGCGGTGAACCTCCTGCAGGCGCTGCACGCTCAACCGCTGGTACTTGCGCACGCTCTGCAAATCCGCGTGACCGAAGAGCGCGGCCAGATACCGGGGATCGCAGCCGTTCTCCAGCAGTTGCACGGCCAACGAGTCCTTGAGCGTGGAGAGCACACGACGCGTCGGGAGATCCACCCGCTTCGCGGCCTCGCGAGCGACGTGAGCCACGTCGCCGGGATCCATCGGGCGTCCGTGCTGGGTGACGAAGGGCGCGTCGGCCTCCGGCCGGCCGGCCAAGATCTCCGGACGGGCCTCCGCGAGATACCGACGCAACCACGTCGAGGCCTGCGAACTCAGCGGCACCGTGCGCGGGGCGCCGCGCTCCAGCGGCGACACGGTGACATGCCCGGTCACGGCGTCGACGTCCGCATACCGCATCGCGGCAAGCTCGCGACTGGTCACGCCGATGGCGGCGGCGATCTCCAGCAGGGCGCGGTTCCGTAAACCCAGCGGGCCGGCTGTCTGCGCGGGCGTGAACAGGCCGGCCGGCAACCGCTGCGGGATCTTCGGCAGCTGCAGCGCGGCGAAGGGACCGCCAACGGCGATCCGCCCATCTGCGATGCACCACCGGCCAAAAGCCCGGAGATCGCTCAGCATGCCGCGCCGCGTGTGGCTGCTGTACTTGCCGGAGCGATGCAGCGACCAGCCGCCAGGCCTGGTCGGACATGTACCTTGCGATGCAAGAACAGCTACGGTGATCCGAGAAGCCCTGCGCGACCAAAAGGGGCGCGCCGGTGCGGTTCAAGGCGCCCCCGCACATGCCGCAGGCCGGCTTCACCGACCCTCGCGCCAGTGGCTGGGGGCCTGGCCGGTGGTGCGCTTGAAGGCACGGGAGAAGGCGAAGGCGTCGGGGTAGCCGAGGCGTTCGGCGATCGCGCCCAGGCTGAGGTCGGTGTCGGCGAGCAGGTCCTCGGCCAGGGCCGCGCGGCGGCGGTCGCGGTAGGCGCCGGGGGTGATGCCGGCGAAACGGCGGAACAGGCGACAGAGATGGGCGACGCCAATGCCCGCAGCCGCTGCGATCGCAGCTGGGCTACGCTGGCCGTCGTCGGCGAGTTCGAGGCAGCGGCGGAAGGTGGCGCGCGCGCCCTGGTCGGGGCCAACCGCCGGCGGGGCGAGGCTGCGCAGGATGATCTCGAGGTAATGGCGGCAGATGTCCTGGGCGTGGGCCGAGCGCGTGCGCGCGGCGGCGTGCATCAGCGCGAACAGGTGGTCGGCGCGGTGTCCGGATTCCGGAGCGATGGCGCAGTTGGTCGCGCCCCAGAACCGCCGTACCCGCTCGGCGGCCATCCCCGGCGCGCAGACCGCGAGCGACACGCGCATGCCCGCCGGGCCCGCGGCGACGCTGCGGTGCGCGCCGCCGCCGAGGGCGATCACCGCGCCGGCGGCGAGTTCGACCACCCGTTGCCGGTGATCGAGCATGACCCCGCTGCCGCTATGCACGCAAGCGATGACCTGCGCCGGATGCCAGGGCACGCGGAAGGCGAAGGCCGGCCCCCAGCGCTCGCGGGCAACGCGACGCACGGCGAGCTGGCGCCGATCGCCGAGCAGCGGCAGGTGGTGTTCTTCACGCGCGCGGATGTCGTAGCGACGCAGGGGCATGTCGAGTAGCGAGACATCAACATCGGCCATGGCCCACGATGCTGCCAGCCACGGGGGATCAAAGCCAGCGTGTTCTCTGACGGGTCCCTCAGAGCTCGCGCAGCACCTTCGCACGGCAAAAATCGTCGTCAACGGGTCGGCCGACCGAGGGGTGGTTTTCTGCGAAAATGGGCCGCCGGCCCGCAGAAAACGCGGCCGGAGGCCGCGAACCCCGACCGAGGCCGTGGGGGTATGCGCCGAAGGCGCGAGGGGGCAGCGCCCCCTCTGAAGGAGAGCTCTTCTCTCGCTTACCCGACCGTTCTGTTGCCGCTATCTTGCCGGCCGCTCGACGGCAACCACGAAAAGAAGTAGGGCCTGAAGTCAGAAAGATGGCGGGACCCTCACCCGCCCAAGTCAGAGGGGTCGGTCCATACGCCTGTGAAGAGCCCATTGGGGCAAAGCCCCTGAGCGGCCGCAGCTGATCAACATCGGCCATGGGTGGGTCAAGCCCTGCGATGGTCAAGCCGAGCAGCGTCGGCATACTGGGCGCGACACAACCGCGAGGGAGACGCACCATGGGCGAACGCGCCATGCCCGCATACGACATCAGCTTCGCCGGCCGTCGCGGCCGACGCCTGGAGGTGGTGGCCGCCGAGGCCGGCATCTGGGAATTCCGTTTCCGCTGCGGCCATCGCGCTGTGGCGCCGGGCGGCGGGCTCAAGCTCTACTGCGAGGTGCCACGGATCTGGCTCGCGCTCGGATTGCAACAGGACGACCCGCACGGCATGAGCTACGTCGCGGTGAGCGGCGATGTCGCCTGCGTCCTCGAGCCGCTGCCGCGAGACTGGAAGGAACTCGCGTGGGCCACCATCCGTCTGCCCCAGGGCCTCCAGCCCGGCCAGGAGATCCGGGTGCGTTACGGCACCGAGGCCCACCCCTGCTACGCGCTGGCGCGGACCTACTCCCGTGCGCCGATCTCGTGGCGGGTCGACCACGACGCCACCGGCGAATACTACCGCTACTGGCCACCGCTGGTGATCAGCGTGGTCTGCGATGCCGCTGCCCAGCTCAACGCGGTGCTACCGACGGTGCTGCGCCCCGGGGAGACACTGCGCTGCCGCTGCCGCGTCGAGGACCGCAACTGCAATATCGGCGCGGCCTACGACGAGCCGGTGCAGGCCGATCTGATCGACGCCGCCGGGCAGCGCGTGCCGGGCAGCACCCGCTGCTTCCGTTTCCCGTCCTGCGGCACCTACGAATTCACCGACCTCCAGCCCCCCGATTCCGGGATCTACCGCTTGCGCCTACGCGCTCCGGGCCTGCGCGAGGGGCTGAGCAACGCCTGCCGCGTCAACGCCGAAGCCCCGCGCGTCGCCTGGGGCGACGGGCACTGCCACACGATGTGGGCTGACGGCAGCGGCAGTGTTGAGGAGAATTTCCGCTTCGCCCGCGATTACAGTTTCCTCGACGTGTTCTCGGTCAGCGAACACCTCAACAACAACGAGGCCTTCGACACCTTCCCCCAGTACAAGCAGGGCACCGACTACTCGCTGCTCGGCCAGGAGATCGCCGAGACCACCGCGCGCTATCACGAGCCCGACCGCTTCGTGACCATACTCGCGGCCGAGTACTCGCCCAGCTTCGCGACCAGCGAGCCGAAGGGCGACTTCTGTATTTTCTCTCGCTCAGACGATTTCACCGACATGCCGATGGCGCGCGAATGCCCGGACATGCTCGCGTTGGCCAAGCGGGAGGGCTGCGTGTGCATTCCTCACGTCGGCGGGCACATCCTGCCCTGGGAGCACTTTCCGCTCGACACCGAAGTGGTGCCGCTGCTGGAGATCGCCGCGATGCACGGCCGCTTCGAATGTTTCGCCCAGGAGGCGCTGCAGTCCGGCTACAAGCTCGGCTTCGTCGGTATGTCCGACGGCCATTTCGGTCGTCCGGGTTACGACAATTGGAGCCAACACGGCCGCACCCCTGCCGTGCGCCACCGCAACTACTCCGCCATCGGCGGGCTCACCGGCTTCCTCGTCGACACCGTCAGCCGCGATGCGGTCTTCGAGGCCATGCGCGCGCGCCGGACCATCGCCACCAGCGGCGCGCGGATCGCCGTCGCGCTCGATGCCGATGGCCACGCCATGGGCAGTGAATATACCACCGCTGCCGCGCCACGCATGACGATCGCGGTCAACGGCACCGGTCCGCTCGACCAGGTCGAAATCATCCGCGGCGATCGCCGCGCGCTGCGCCACACCTGCGATGGCGCCTGCGACGTCGAGCTCGACTGGACCGACCCGGCCCCCCTGCGCGGCGAGACCTGGTACTACGTCCGCGTCACCCAACGCGACAATGGCATCGCCTGGACCAGCCCGGTGTGGGTCACCTGCACGGCCCCGGCGGCGATCGATCCGGCGGCCAACGACCTGCCGGCCTGGGATGCCCCACCGCATTGGCCACCGACCGATCCACAAAGCGTGGACCCGGCCCATACCAGCCGGCTGGCGGATATTTTCGCCAAGCGGGGCCTGAGCGAGCGCTTCCGACAGATCGAAGCACGTGGGCTGTTCGATGAACAACGTGGACGCTACGCCTGCTTCCGTGCCCGCGACGCCGAGCGCGGCGACAAGGTGGTGCGCATCCATCTCTACGTCGACTTCCCCGACGACCGGCTCTACATCGTCGACGGCGAGAGCGAATACGGGCAATATTACAAGTGGGAGTGATCAACCGGAGGAGCGGCTTCCCCGCCACTCGCCACCAAGCGGACGCCGACGCTCAGAGCACTGGCGCGAGTTCATCGCCGACCGGTGCCAGCAGGCGGGTGAACACGTTCTTGCGCGTCTGTTGGCCGACTTCGGGGAGCAGACCGACGTCGCGATAGCATTCGTAGAATCGCGGCGAATCGGGTTGCACCGATTCCTCGCAGTCGAGCTCGAAGCACGACACCCGGCGCAACAGGCCGAGGCGCTCCTGAATCTCCTCCCCATCGGGCAGATCGAGTCCCGCGGCCCATCCCTTCGCTCCCGTGTCGCTCGGATCGCGGCGCCGGGCCACGACCCAGTTGCGCTCCACCGCGCTACGGCGTGCGAAGCCTTGCTGCAACTCCGCGGTGAAGGCGCGATCGTCGACGAGCAGGAGGATCTCGGAGTTCCACCGGCCGCTGCGCGGATCGAGGTTGAAGGACCCGACGGCGGCCCAGCGATCGTCGACGAGATAGGTCTTACTGTGCATCGCCACCCGGGTCGCTGCGTCGGTGGCCAGATCACGCAGTGCCTGCGGCCGGTGGAGGCGGATGTCGAAACCGAGCTCGAGCACGAGCTCGGGCAGCTGGTGCTGGAAGCCGACATAGCCATGCCAGGTCACCGCCGCGGCCAGGCTGTTGGTCCACACGGTGACCGACGGCGGCTGCTCGCGACCTCGCAGGCCGGAGAACACCCGCTGCATGTAATCGGAGAGGATCACGTAGGGCGTCTCCATCGCCACGCGTCGCTGCGCTGTAAGCAGCAAGCCGCCCAAAGCGCGGGCGCTGCGCTGCACTTCATCGAAGGCCGCGCCGGTGTCGTCGGCAGGCAACGGATCGAACACCACCCCCGCGCGCTGCGGCCGGTACCAATGATCGCCGATGGCCTGCGTATCGAGCTCCATGCTCGCCGCGCCCCAATCGATCGACGCCGGTTCCACATCCATGTCGGCCGCGGTGCGGGGGTCAACACTCTGATCGCTGTTCCAGAACATGACGAAGGCCTCGCGGACCTTTTCCACCAGCGGACCTTCGACCACGACATCGCGATCGACGAAGTTGTACTCCTGGTTGAGTCCGAAGTATTCATTGCCGATGTTTCGCCCGCCGAACAGCGCCTGCTGGCCATCGATGATCAACACCTTGACGTGCATGCGGTGGTTGAAGCTCGCGAATTCGGTCAGCACCTCGTCGAGGATGCCGGGGTCGAGCGCGGCGACCTCCTCGGCCTGGAGGTTGTAATAGCGCAACACCAGATCGGGGTGGGCCGCAGCCATCGCCCGCACCACCGTCGGATCGCGCTGGAAGAACACCCCGTCGCCAAGCAGCCGCACCCGCACGCCACGGCGCGCGGCGGCGAGCAACGCGGCGAACACCGCCCGTCCGCTGCGGTCATCGCGCCAGATGTAGCTGCTCATGTCGATCGACTCACGCGCGGCGGCGATCATCTGCAAACGGGTCATCAGCGCATCGCGGTGGTCGTCGACCACCCGCATCCGGTGCTCGCCGGGCTGGACCAGATCCTGCGGGGAGAGGGTCCGCACCGGACCGCGGGCGATCTCGATCCCGTTCATGTGCTCGGCCCACCAGAGGCCGAATGCGACACCCACGGCGAGCACCGCGACCAGGGCGCCGACCCCCCAGCGTTTGCCGCGGCTCATGCGCCGAGCTCCGCGCGCGCGGGAACCCGGCCGAACACGCGCGCCCACAACGCGAGCAAGCGCGCCGCGCTCCAGTCGCCTTCGGGTCGACGCAGGCGCCAGGTCAGGGCGCCATCGGGCTCCGCCTCCATCAGGTAGACGAACTGGAACGGCGCCTCGCGGTCCTCCCAGCCATAGCGCCGGCCCAGACGCATGTCGACCACCACCAGCCGCGACGCACCGGTCGTCGGCAGGCAGGTGAACCAGCCGCGGAACAAGGTGGTCATCCGCTCGACCAGGGGATGGCCCCGGTGCGCGAGCAGGGGCCGCTGGCGCCGCGGCACCGCGGTGATCGGCTCCCACGCATCCCCATCCCACACGCTGCGGTGCAGGTGATAGTAATTATCTTCGGTCTCAGCGCAGAGATACCACAGCTGATTGTTCAGTGGCGTGGGTTCGGCGTGGATCCGCTGTGCTTCGACGCCGCACTCGCGTCGCAAGTGGGCGCGGAACTCCCGGCACACTGCACGCTTGCCGAGTCCGCCCGCGCCGATGTACAGGGCCACCAGCGCGAGGCAGCAGCCGGTGGCCCATCGCACGCCCGCTCCGCCCCACCGCGCCCAGCCCGGACCGATCAGGTCGCCGACCACCGTGGCGAGCAACAGCGACACGATCACCGGGTCGACAACAAAGACCAGCTCCCAGGCCACCGGCCGCGAGCTCAGCGGCCACCATACCGCGGTGCCGTAGCCGGTGAGCAGGTCGTAGAAGGTGTGACCAACGAAAGCCAGCAGCGCGAGCAGATAGGCCCGCTGCCAGCCGGTGCGGGCCAGCCGGCACACCAGCGGCACCAGGATGGCGGCGAAGACCACTCCGGCGATGAGCGAATGGCTCGGCCCGCGGTGGAATGCGAAGCGCGCCGTCTGGCTGAGAAAGGGCTGGACCAACAGGTCAAGGTCGGGCAGGAACGAGATCCCCGCCACGACCGCGGCCTGTCGGCGATCCCGGGCCAGGCCGGTCCCGCGCGCGAGCACATAACCGAAACAGATGTGGGTCAGCGAATCCACGACCGATCAGCCTAGCCCAGGGCGATCCGGGCTACATCATTCGTGAACGCGGCCCGGCCCGGCAACGCCGGGCCGGGGCTGGCTCACTCGCCGCAACCGCCGCAGGCATGACTGCCGCAGGCTGACGCCGGAGCCGCCGCTGGCGCAGCCTGTGTCAGCTGCACCGCATCCGCGTTGACCACCAGCAGCCCGTTGTCCGCCTGGGCCACGGTACCGGCGACGAGCACCCGGCCGCCCGGGCGCAGACCGGCGTAGCCACGCAGACCCGCCGGGATGACCACGCCGGCGTCGTCGACCACCTGCACGGTGGCGCTGGCGGCGGTGACCTTCTCGCGCGGCTCGCAGCAGAAGTCCCAGGGCTGCGGGCACTGGTCGTCAGCCTTGGCGTCACAGGGTTTGACCTGCCCGGTGTCGACGATGGTGAACGCGGCCAGGCCGTCGACGAAGGGATCGGCGCTGCCGCCGATATAGCCTTCGAGCACCAGCTCGTCGCCGGGCGCGGCGGCGGTCTTGGTCGCGCTGATGGTCTGCGGCGAGCCCTCCAGCTGCGGCACCACCAGTCCGGTAGGCAGGCCGACGGCAGGCTTGGCCGTGGCGGCATCGGAGCCACCGCCGGCATCGCCGCCGCCACAGCCGGCGACGGCCGCCAGGGCGGCGAGCATGGTCAGGGGAAGCAGTATACGCATCGCGAAATTCCTTTCATGGGGGCGATGGGATCAAGCCGCGCGCAGAGCGCTCGGCAAGGGGGGAGCGAGACAGCGCCAGGCCGGCGGCAGACCGCCGAACAGGCCCAGGGCCAGCGCAGCGAGCAGACCGAGGCCGAGGACCTCGGGCGTCATGGCCAGCGAGAACACGCCGATGGAGAAACCGACGCGGATCGGATCGATCACCAGCACCGCGAGGATCATCGCCAGCATACCGCCGAAGGCGGTGGCCAGCATCGCCTCCTGGACCAGGCTCCAGGCGATGGCACGGCGCGAGAAACCGATCGCCTGCAGCGCGGCGAGTTCACGGATGCGAGCGCTGAAGGCGGCGTAGAGCGTGTTGATGCCACCGAACACCGCGCCGCCGCCGATCAGCAGCGCGCTGATCCAGCCCATGATCCGCAGCGGCGAGAAAAAAGCATCGAGGCCACCGTAATAGGCCGTTTCCGGGACCGCCGCGAGCTCGAGGTCGAGGCGCTGCTTGCAGAACAGAGCGAGCTGGGCCCGCTGCTCGGGTGACTGCATCCGCGCGTAGACCGCCGACAGGCTCTCGCGTTTGGTCACCGCCATCAGGTCGCGTTGGTCGAGCCACAGCTCGGCCTCCAGCACCGTCCCGCCGGCGGCGAAATGGCCGCTGACGGTGTATTCGTGGCCCTCGAAGCGCAGCCGGGCGCCGGTGGCCAGACGCGTGGGGTCGACGCCGAGCGAGGTCGCCGCGTGCCGCCCGACGAGGATCTCGTCCGGACCCGGGAAATGCCCGTCGATCAGGCTGACCTCGCGATGGACCCGCAACGCGGCCGGGGTCACCCCCCGCAGCAGGCCGCGATGCTCCTCGCCGTCATCGGTGACCACCGTGCCCATGTGATAGACCTCGCCAGAGACCGCCTCGCGCCCGAGGTCGCGGTGCAGGCCCGGCACGCTCGCGGCGACGATCCCCGGCACCGCCGGGCTGACCTGGCTGCGCTGGATGCTCTCCTCGCTGCCGGCGGCGAGCACGATCACCGTATGCGGGTCACCGCTGGCGCGCAGGCTCCGACTCATGCCGTGCTGGAAGGCGGCGGCGGTGAGAATCAACAATACCACCAACGCGCTGCCGAGCACCAGCTGCACGAGCCGGCCGGGCGAGCGGGCGAGATTGCGGACGGCGTAGGATACAGGCAGCATCGCTCACCCCCCTCCGCGCAGGGCGGTGACGATCGGTGCGCGCCCGGCGATCCAGGCTGGCACCAGGCCGGCGATCAGACCGATGGCCAGAGCCAGACCCATCCCCTGGATCACCACCGTCACAGTGGGTTCGAACACGATACTCAAACCCTCGCTCGAGAGCGCGAAACCGCCGACGTGCATCACCGCCGCGGCGGCGACGATGCCGACCACCCCGCCGAACAGGCCGAGCAGGATGCCTTCGACCAGCACCATCCAGCCCTGCATCCAGCCGGGGAACCCCAGCGTCTGGAGGATGGCGTGCTCCTTGATCCGGCCGCGCACCGCCAGCAGCACGGTGTTGGCGACCAGCGCCAGCACCGCCAGCACCGCGGCGATGGAGACGCTGCGGGTGAAGCGGATCAGCGCGAGCATGTCGCCCGCCGACTGCAGCAGGAAGGCCTGCTCCGGCCGGGTGGCGGTGGGTTCGGTGTCGTCGGCGAAAGCGGCGTCGATCGCCGCGGCGACGGCGTCGGCCTCGGCGCCGGACTCGAGCGGGACGGTGAACTGCGTCACCACGCCCAGGCCGGCGGGCGAGGAGCGTTGGAGGAAATCCAGATGGGTATAGCCGAGGTTGCGCGTCTGCGGGTCGTCGCTGGCGATGATCCCGGCGACGTGGACCGTGACCCCGGCCGCCTCGAAACTATCACCGACGGCCAGGCCGCGGCGGCGGGCCAGGACCTCGCCGAGCAACACCGCGTCGCTGCGCCGACGCCAGCTGGCCAGATCGCCTTCGAGCACCTGCAGGCTCGGTCCGAGCATGCGCTCGATCTGATCAACCGGCAGGCCCCGGAAGGTGACCACGTCGAGACTGGTGCTGCAGTTGTTCACCATCACCTTGATCGGAATCGCCGCCGCCACGCCGGGGATCTCGGCGATGCGCCGGCGGTAGTGGTCGGGCAACTGGCTGGTGAAGGGGCAGAACCGGTTCTCGCGGTAGACCACCAGGCGCACCGCGCCACTGCGTTCGCGGGTGGCGCGGTCGAGGCTGCCCTGCACCGTCTCGATCGCCGCGAACAGGAACATGCCCGTCGCCACGCCGAGCACGGTGAGCAGGCTGCGGGTGGGGTGGCGCCGCACCTGCTTCCAGGCCAGCACGCTGATCGCGAGCAGGCGCATCACGCCACCCCCTCGAGCAGGCGGCCCTTGTCCAGGTGCAGCAGCCGGTCGGCCTGCGCTGCCGCTTTGGCGTCGTGGGTGACCATGACGATGGTCTTGCCGTACTCCTGGCCGAGTCGGCGCAGCAGGGCGAGGATCTGTTCCGCCGCCTCGGCGTCGAGATCGCCGGTCGGCTCGTCGGCGACCAGCAGGCGCGGGCGGGCGACCAACGCGCGGGCGATCGCCACCCGCTGCTCCTGGCCACCGGAAAGCTGGCGCGGGTAGTGGTCGGCGCGCTCGGCGAGACCCACCACCTCCAACGCGTCCCTCACCCGCTCGCGGCGGGCACGGCGCGAGAGCGACTGCAGCAGCAGCGGCAGCTCGACGTTCTCGAACGCGGTGAGCACCGGCACCAGATGGTAGAGCTGGAAGATGTAGCCGACGTTCCCCGCGCGCCACCGCGCCAGCCGGCTGCGGGACAGCCGGGTGAGGTCGGTGTCACCGACCACCAGCCGGCCGGCGCTGGGGCGATCGATTCCGGCGATGCAGTTGAGCAGCGTGGTCTTGCCGCTGCCGCTCGGCCCCATCAAGGCGAGGAATTCGCCGCGCGGCACGTGCAGCGTCAGATCGTGCAGCGGGGTGACCACGTTCGGCCCCTTGCGGTAGGACTTGGCCAGATCCTCGCAGAGGATGAATGTCTCATCGTTCATGGCGCCGCCTCCTGCCACTGGGGTTCCACCCGGTCATCGGGTTGCAGATCGGCGGGCGGATCCACGACCACCGCCTCGCCCGGACGCAAACCGTCGCGCACCGCAATCCAGCCCGCGCGTTGCCCGCCGAGCGTGAGTGTGCGCCGCTCGACCCGGCTCGCGTCGTCGACCAGCGCCCAGCAATCGGCGCTCGCGTCGCTGCGCTCGAGCAACGCCGACGGCGGCACGTAGACCTCCAGGGCGCCCGCCCTGCCCGCGACCGGCCCGGCGGCCGGCGTCTGACGGGCGAGGAACTGCACCCGAGCGAGCATCTCGGGGCGCAACAACGGTTCCGGATCGGTCAGCGCCACCTTGGCCTGCAGCGTGTTGCGGGTGACATCCGCCTCGCCGACGATCCGGGTGACCGTGCCGGTGAAGGTGCGGTCGGGCAGTGCCTCGACACTGATCCGCGCCCGCTGGCCGACGAACAGACCGGCCGCGTCGGCCAGGGCCACGTCCACCCGCACCTGCAGACGCTCGGGGTCGACGATGCTGGCCACCGTGCTCGAGGTCGGCGCATCGGCCTGCAGTAGCTGCTTGCGCCCGGGAAAGGCGTAGAGGCGCTGCACGATCCCGGTGACCGGCGCGGTGATGGTGCAGCGCTCCAGGTCCAGCGCGGCCACGTCGCGCGCCACCCCGGCGCTGGTCACCCGGGCCCGCGCCGCCGCCACCTGCGCCGCGGCCTGGGCCAGCTGGGAGTCCAGGGCCGCGAGCTCGGCCTCCA
>JBEPXK010000053.1:0-12839 GCA_041641915.1 Planctomycetota bacterium | reverse complement strand
GCAAGGCCGGGATCGGTTTGGTAGCCTTTCCCGGAGCTCTGAGGGGGCCGTCAACAGAGTGCGTGTTCGGTTCATCGCGGTATCTCCTGGCTTGAAGACGATAACGCTAGCAGCCCGGGCGGCAAGCACGACGGCGCCCGATCGGGCCGGAGGGTGGAGGCCCTGCGTAGCTACCTGCGTAGCATGACCCGGTTCCGCGGGCTGCCGTCACGCAACGCGCGGCGCCTCCGCAGCGCGGGCCCCGCACCGGGCCCGCGCAGGCGGGCTGCGCACCCACAGGGCCTCTGGCGGATCCCCCGAACCCGCCGCATCGCAACCAAAGCACTTGAAACCGATCACATAGCTCGGGGCGGGTCCGCCGGATCCGGAACGGCACAACACCTTGTCACCCTGGCACTTCCACGCTTCCGGCAACTATCGATAGCAATTTCCGTGAAAAAGTTAGCACGTTTTCCGTACGCCGGGTTCAGGGATTTCGTGAAAGGCATTGCTACGAGGGGGATTTCGACTATCTTTGCATAGTGCTGCCCGCGTTATGTAAAGCGATTCTCGCATAGACGAAATCGCATGTGTGACGCGGCCGAGATCCCCCAACCACGCGGCCTTGTGTCGTATGGACGGCCCACATGCCCGAGTCGGTCGACAATCAGGCCCAGCGCGGAAGACCCCGCAAGAGCCGTCGGCGGCGGGTCTACTGGACCCGTCGGCGGCTCGACAACCTCGGGCAGGTACCCGACCGGGTGATCGCCGAGGAGATGGGCGTGTCGGTGCAGTGGGTCTATCAGCAGCGCAAGCGACGCGGCATCCCCGCCCATCAGGCGCGCGAACCGGTGACCTGGACCGCAGCGATGTGCGCCCGTCTGGGCACGGATACCGATGCCAACCTGGCCCGCGAGTGGGGCCTGACGGCGAGTATCGTGGCCCGCAAGCGGCGCAGCCTGCGCATCCCGGGCTTCGGATCCCGGCCCGAGGCCGTCACCTGGACGCCGGCCATGCTCCGTCGCCTCGGCAAGGCGCCCGATCGCGAACTGGCGCGGGAATGGGGCGTCTGCACCCAGACGGTGGCCGCCAAGCGGCGCGAACGCGCGGGGCACCAGACAGACGACAACGGCCGCGGCATCTCCTGGACCGCCGACATGCGCCGCCGCCTCGGTCAGGCACCGGACGCCGCCGTGGCGCGCGAGTTGGGCATCTCGGTCGCCAGCGTCTGCCGCAAACGCAAGGAGCTCGGCATCCGCGCCTGCTACCACCGCCGCGGCATGCGCGTGGTCTGGACCCGGGAGATGCTCGCCGACCTCGACCGGCTCTCGGTACTCGAATTCGCCCGCGCGCACGGAGTCAAGACCGACACCGTGCGCGAGCAGTTGCGGCGACTGGGCAAGCGGCCGGTCACCCACCGCCAACCGATGGTGTGGACAGACGAGCGCATCGCCCGCCTCGGCACCGCGCCAGACACCGTCCTCGCCCGCGAATGGGGCGCCAGCCACACCACCGTGCGCAAGAAGCGGGTCGAGCTGGGCATCCGTCGCCACCGCCCCAGCACCGGCAACGGCGAACGCTGAGTCGATCCGGGCGGGCGTCAGTCCCCGCCGGCACTCTCGTCCGCGCCGAGAATCCGGGTCGAGTCCGTCGTCATCGCACCGGTCCACAGGATCTTGAACGCCACCTCGCCGTCGCCGTCATCCATCACCGGTTCGATCGCCAGCTCCGGTGCGGTGGCGCACTCCTGCTGCACCAATGCATCGGTTCCGCGTGCGGACTCGGCATGCGGAACGTAGTCCTCCACACCAGCGCGGTCGGCGAGCAGGTCGGCGACCACCTGGGCCACGGTGGTTGCGGGACAGGGCTTGGCCAGGAAGCGCGCCACCTGGGCGCGGTTGATCGCCTCGAGCGCGGTGGTGAATCGGCCGTCGCCGCTGAGCATCACCCGCACGGTCTGAGGCGATTCGCTGGCGATGCACTCGAGCAGGTCGACGCCCGAGGCACCCGGCATGCGCTGATCACAGACCACCGCGTCGATCCGCTCGCTGCCGAGCACCTCCATCGCCTTGACCGCCGAACCGGCAGTGAACACCCGCAACGGCTGGCGCCGGAACCCGTTGCGCAGCGAGCGCAGGATCCGCGGGTCGTCATCGACGATGAGAACGTTTTTCGTCGCGTAGGACATGGGCGGCCACGATCATGATACCGCCGGGGTCCCAGCCTGACAACCGGTTCAAAGGGGCTGTGCCGCGCTCGCGTTCCCGTGCGGACCGGTCAGGCCTGGCGGGGCCCTGCTCGCGGGCGACGTTCACACCAGCCTCTCGCCCGCCGTGTTTGCACAATGCCTGCGAGTGACCATACTGGACGGTTCGCCCCCAGGTGATCCGCGATGGAAGCTGGTACATCTTCAAACATCTTCTCGACCGCCGCACTCAGTTCCGAGGAGACGCGGGTTGGCCCGGTCGGCAAACTGAAGGTATTGTTCGTCGACGACGACCGCAGCGTGCTCCAGGGCCTGCGACGGATGTTGCGCAACCGCCGTAAATCCTGGGATATGCGCTTCGCCAGCGGCGGCCGCGAAGCGCTGGAGACCCTCGCCGAGGTTCCAGCCGACGTGGTGGTCTCGGATCTGCGCATGCCCGAGATCAACGGCGCCGACCTGCTGACCGAGATCAAGGAACGCTGGCCGGAGGCGGTGCGGATCATCCTCTCCGGCGACACCGACAAGGCGGCGATATTCCGCACCATCGGCCCAGCGCACCAGTTCCTGACCAAGCCCTGCAGCGCCGAACAGCTGTGCTCGGCGATCACCCGCGCCGGGGCCATGCGCCGGGTGCTGACCAACGACCGCATCTCCTCGCTGGTCGCCGGGCAAGATGCCCTGCCCACCCTCCCCGCGCTCTACAACGAACTCAAGACCCTGCTGCAGGCCGACGACGTGCCCATCGCCCGGATCGGCCAGGTCATCGGTCGGGACATGGGCATGACCGCCAAGGTGCTCAAGCTGGTCAACTCGGCCTTCTTCGGCCTGCGGCGGCGGATCACCAATCCGGCCGACGCGGTCAACATCCTCGGCCTGGAGACCATCCACGGCCTGGTGCTCAGCACCCAGGCCTTCGAGGTCATGGCGACCGAAGACATGCACGGCGTCGACCTCGAACAGCTCAACGCCCACGTGCTGCGGGTGGCGATCATGGCCAAGGAAGTGGTCACGGCGATGGACCTCGGCAAGGAGGCGGCCGACGGCGCCTTCGTTGCCGGGATGATGCACGACCTCGGGCGGATCATCCTCGCCGCGCGCATGCCGGAGCAGTACGGCTGGACCGTCGACGCCGCTGGCCGCCGCGGCGTGGAACTCAACCAGGCCGAACGCAAGGTATTCCGCGCCACGCATGGTGAGGTCGGCGCCTACCTGCTCGGACTCTGGGGGGTGGCGGACCCGGTGATCGAGGCGGTGGCCTGGCATCACGATCCCGGTCAGGCTGCTTCGGGTCTCTCCCCCTTGCTGATCGCGCTGCACCTGGCCAACGCGGTCGACGAGATCAGCCACCCACAACGCACACCGCCAGGCGGCATCGACGACGTGGTCACCGCCGCCCTCGGCGGCGCCGAGACCGTCGCCAAGCTCACCCGACGCTGCACCGCGGTGCTTGAGCGCGGTGGCCCGGCCGACGATGAACAGGAGGAGTGAGGCATGAGCGCGCGCATCCTCTGCGTCGACGACGAGCGCAGCGTACTCAAGGCGCTGCAGCGCAACCTGCGTAAGGAATTCGACATCACCCTCGCCGCTGGCGGCAAGGCGGCGCTCGATGCCATCGCCGACCACGGCCCCTTTGCGGTGGTGCTGACCGACCTGCGGATGCCGGACATCGACGGGCTGGAATTGCTCAAGCAGGTCCGCGACCACGACCAGCACATCGTGCGCATGATGCTCACCGGCAACAACGACCTCAACACGGCGATCGACGCGGTCAACGAAGGCAACGTGTTCCGCTTCCTGACCAAGCCCTGCCGGGTCGAGATCCTGCGCCAGGCCCTGCAGGACGCCCTGCGCCAGCACCAGCTGTTGACCGCCGAGCGCGAGCTGCTCGAACGCACCGTGGCCGGATCGGTCCGGTTGATGAGCGAGGTGCTGCAGCTGGTCGACGCCCCGGGCGTTGGCCAGAATCCGGCCAAGCGTCAGGTGGTGCGCCGCCTGGCCAAGGCCGTGGGCCATCCCGAGCGCAACGCTTGGGAACTCGACCTCGCGCTGATGCTCCACGGCATCGGTCGGCTCACGGTGCCCGCGCAGCTGTTCGAGCGTCACGAACGCGGCGTGGTGCTCGACGCGCGCGAAGCCGAGATGATCCGCGAGGTGCCGATCTGCGGCGGGCGCCTGGTCGCCAACGTGCCCCACCTCGAACGGGTCGCCCGGATCATCACCTACTCCGGCAAGAACTACGATGGCGGCGGCAAACCGGCAGACGATGTCGCTGGCGCCGAGCTGCCGCTGGCCGCTCGGATCCTGCGGGTGGTCAACGATCTGTTCCTGCTCGAGAGCCGCGGCTATGCGCCGCTGCACGCCATCGCCGAAATGGAGCGGCGCCAGGGCCACTACGACCCCGAACTGCTCGCGGCGCTGCGGCGCGAATGCGACGCCGCGGTCGCCTCCGCCGGCCAGGCGGCGGTGGAGGTCGAAGAGGTCGACGTCAAACAACTCCGGGTCGGCCATGTCCTGCTGCAGGACGTGGTCACCGAAGACAATCGCACGCTCCTGCGCGCCGAGACGGCCATCACCGAGGTCCTGCTCGAGCGTATCCGGCATTTCGCGATCCTCCACGGCGTACGCAGCCCGATCCGGGTACGGCTGGCCCCGCATGAAGGGAGCACCCCATGAGCTCGACGCTGGCAGTGGACTTCAACGAACTCCTGGAACGGACCGAACGCCCACCGCGGGTCCTGTTCGTCGATGACGAGACCCTGGTGCTCAACGCCTTGCGACGGGTCATGCGGCCCTACCGCTTCGACCTGATGACCGCCACCGGCGGCGCGGCCGCACTCGCACTGTTCGCCGAACACGAGATCGACCTGGTCGTCAGCGATCATGACATGCCGGGGATGAGTGGCATCGAACTCCTGCGCACCATCGCCGAGCGCTGGCCGAACACGGTTCGCTACATGCTCACCGGCAAGGCCACCCTCAGCCTGGCCCTGGCCGCGATCAACGAAGGCGAGATCCACCGTTTTTTCACCAAACCCTGCTGCCCCGAGGAACTGGCACTCGGGCTACGACACGGGCTCGAACAGCAACGCCTGTTGACCGTGGCCAAGCACTTGTTCGCGCGCTGCCGCGAACAGGAGCAGACCCTCCGCCAGCTCGAAACGGAACACCCGGGCATCGGCGAAATCAACCGCGACGCCGACGGCGCGATCATCCTCGACCCACCCGAGGCCTGAGATCCCGCCGGGAGGCGAGCCGGACTCGAGCGCGCTGCGTCGCGCGCGTTCAGGCCCGGGCTTCGATGGCGCGGACGATCGCCGCGCGCAATTCTGCGCCGTCGACCGTGCCCTTGACGAGGTAGTCGCTGGCACCCGCGGCACGGGCAGAGGCCGCGCACTTGGGATCGTCGCAGCCGCTCATCACCAGCACCGGCACCGTGTCATCGGTGGCGCGCAGGCGCTCGAGGCAGCCGAGGCCGTGCCCCTCCGGAAGCCCCAGATCCAGCAGCACCGCGGCGATGCCCGATCGCTCCAGGCGCGCGATGCCCGCGGCGAGATTGGCCGCGGCCTCCACCGTCACCCCGTTGCGCTGCAGGGCGATCTCGGTCAGCCGCCGGTCGGACGGGTTGTCGTCGATGTGCAGCACCCGCAGCTCACAGGCAGCCGCCGACGGCGCGCTGTCTGCCGGCAGGTCGAAGCGCAGCTCGGCGCCGGACTCCACGGGGGCGAAACCGATCGCTCCGCCGTGACGGCGGACGATACGCCGCGCCAACGCCAGGCCGGCACCGACGCCCGCATCGTCGCCCGTTCCCCGCTGGAGCCGGCGGAACAGGGCGAAGGCCTCCTGGCGACGTTCGGCCGGGATACCGGGGCCGCGATCCCGGATCGCGAAATGGACCCGCGGGCCTGCACGCCGGGCGGTGATCGTCACCCGCGCCGGGTGCTCCGGCGTGGCGCCGTGGTCGATCGCGTTCTCGATCGCCAGCGTGAACAGCCAGCGTAGCTGATCGGGATCGGCCCGCACCCGCGGTAGCGGTTCACGCCGCACCGCAGCGCCCCGCGCTGCGATCGTCGGCCCCAACTCGGCCAGAGCCTCGTCGCAGACCATGGCCGCGTCGCAGGCGCTCGGAGCCGCACCCCGGCTCTCGATCCGACCCAGCCACACCAGCGCCTGGATCATCGCATTCAGACGCTCGCCCGCACGCTGCAGATGCGCGATCAGCTCCGGGCCCTCCGGGATCGCGCAATCGGCGCAGTCGGCGGCGAGCAGATCGGTGATGGCGACCATCGCCCGGACCGGCTCCTGCAGATCGTGCGAGACCGCGTAGAAGAACTCCTCCTGCTCCCGGCGCAGCGCTGCGAGCGCATCGGTCTGCGCGTTGGCCACCCTACACCCCCTGCACCGGCAGCATGCCGGTCGATCCCGGATCCGCGACCGGCGCATCGCCGCCGGGGAGCCGCAGGGTGAACACGGTGCCTTCGCCCCGCTTCGATTCGACCTCGATCGATCCGCGATGCGAGCCGACGATGACGTTGTGCAGGATCGCCAGGCCCTGGCCGGTCCCTTTGCCCGCCTTCTTGGTGGTGAAGAACGGTTCGAAGATGCGCCGTTTGACCTCCGGCGGGATACCCACCCCGGTATCGGCGACCGAAAGGAACGTGTCGGTTCCGTCGCTGGAGGCGGCGATGCGGATCTGGCCGCGGCTGTTGCCGCCCTCGGATTGCATCCGTTCCTCGATCGCGTGGGCCGCATTGACGATCAGGTTGAGCAGCGCCTGCTTGATCGCGCTCTCGTCGCAGATCAGCGGCGGCAGGTCCGGCGCGATATCGATCTCCAGGTCGGCGACGTACTTGTACTCGTTGCGCGCAAGCGTGCTGGTGCTGGCGATGATCGTCTGCAGATCGCACGCACGCTTTTCGGCCGTGCCGTGGTAGGAGAAATCACGCATCGCCTGAACGATGCTCGCAACCCGGTCCACGCCCTCCAGAGCCTGCTCCAGAGCCTGGGGGATCTCCTCGGCGAGGAACTCGATGTCGGCCTCCTCGCGCGCGGCGGCGAGACCCTCCAGGGCCTGGGCCATATTGCCTTCGCCGCGGGCCGCGGCCGTCAACCCCTCCACCGCCTTGTCGACCTCGGCGAGATCGTAGAACGCGTCCTTGAGAAAACGCAGGTTGTCGCCGACGTACTGTGTCGGCGTGTTGATCTCGTGGGCGATGCCCGCAGCCAACGCGCCGATGGCCTCCATCTTCTGCAGGTGAACCATGTGCTGCTGGGTCTCTTCGAGCTGTTCCAGGCTTTGGACGAGTTCGCGGTTCTTCCCCCGCAGCTCAAGGTAGAGTCGGCGCAAGCGGCTGGCGGCGATCAGGCGGGCGTGCAGCTCGCGCGCGTGGATCGGCTTGGTCAGGAAATCATCCGCACCGGCCGCAAACACGGCGTCGATCGCGTCCTCGGCCATCTGACCGGTGATCAGGACCACCGGCACGAAGCGGAGATCGGCGTGCGCCTTCATCCGTCGGACCAGTTCGCAGCCGTCCATCCCCGGCAGACCGATGTCGGCGATGACGATGTCGACCCCGCCCTTTTCGAGCTCCTGCCAGGCCGTCTCGCCATCGCCGACGCTGCGCGACTGCAGTTTGGTCCGCCGCCGTAGCAGGGTCTCGAGCAGGATCAGCATCGAGGAGTCGTCGTCCACCAGCAGGACGGTCAGATCGCGTTGCAGGCCCGGGTTGGATCGGTCCACATGCACTCCAGTCGTCGTTTCGACTTCGATCGACTTGCACCGGGGCAACAGCCACCGGACCGGCGATGATAGCTCCGGAACCGCGACCCCGCAAGCGCAGCTCCGACCCGCCGCACGATTCGCGCTTCAATCCCGGCGGCGCAGCGCGAACATACACCGCATGCACGGGCGACGCGCCGACCCCGATCGATCCGACTGGCCGCATACCGTGGAGCCTGATTTCTTCCACGCGACCATCGACGCCCTGCCGAGCAACATCGCGATCCTCGATGCCGCAGGGATCATCCGCTTCACCAACCGCGCCTGGGACCGCTTCGCCGCCGCCAACGACGCCCCGGTCAGCGATGGCTACCGCGGCGTCGACTACCTCGCCGTCTGCGATGCGGCAGTGGGTTCGGACCGCGACCTCGCGCGCGATTTCGCCGCGGGCCTGCGCGCGGTGAGCGCCGGCGAACGCTGCAGTCATGTGCTCGAGTATCCCTGCCACAGCGACGACGAGCAGCGCTGGTTCATCGGCCGGGCCACCGCCCTGAGCATCGGCGACGAACGCTACGTGGTGGTCGCCCATGAGAACATCACCGCGCGCAAACTCAGCGAATTGCGCGCCCAGCATCTCAACAGCGTCCTGCGGGCGTTCCGCGGCATCGGCCGCAGCATCGTCCACATCGAGGACCCGCGGCGTCTGCTGCGTGAAGCCTGCGACCAGCTCACCCGCAACCGCGGCTACCGCGGCGCCTGGCTGCACATCGACGGCGGACCCGAGCTCGGCCCGCCGCTGTTCCACGAGACCGGCTACGGCCACGCTGCCGACAGCGTGGCCCGCGGCCTGCGCCAGGGCGTCCTTCCTCCGTGCTGCGCGCAAGCCGACCAGGCCGAACGCGGGCTGGCGACCATGGCTCCCGATACCACCTGCGCCGCCTGCCCGATCCACCAGGTCAGCCGCGCCTGTTGCGCCAAGGTCGCAGTGCTCAAGCACGACGGCGTGATCTACGGCCACCTCGAGGTCGCGCTCGCTGAACCCTTCATCCCTCTGCCCGAAGAGGACGATCTGTTGGTCGAGATCGCCGCCGACCTCGCCTACGCGCTGCACAACCTCGCCGCCACCCAACGCCTGCGCGAGAGCGAAGCGCGCTTCCGCCAGCTGGCCGACGACCTCGAGCGTTCCAATGCGGATCTGCAGCAGTTCGCCTACGCCGCGAGCCACGACCTGCAAGAGCCCCTGCGCACGATCACCGGATTCATCCGCCTGCTGCGCGAGGAGCAATGCGCCGCAGCCAGCGCGTCGAGCCGGGAATACCTTGATTACATCGACGACGGCGCGCAACGCCTGCTGCGCCTGATCCGGGGCCTGCTGCGCTATTCGCGCCTCGCCACCCGCGCTACCGCCCACCACAGTGTGGACCTGAATGCGGTGCGCGACCAGGTGCTCAACGCGCTCGGCTCGCTGATCCGCGAGACCGGAGCGCAGATCACCAGCACGCCGCTGCCCACGATCCTCGCCGACCCGGAACAGATGGAACAACTGCTGCAGAACCTGATCCAGAACGCGATCAAGTTCCATCGTCCGGGAGAGCGCCCGCAGGTCGAACTCGACGCCCGGCGCGAGGCCGATGGTTGGCGGGTAAGCGTACGCGACCACGGCATCGGCGTCGACCCGGACCGCGCCGAAGAGGTGTTCACCATCTTCCGCCAGCTCAACAGCGCCGAGGACTACCCCGGCACCGGCCTCGGCCTCGCGCTGTGCCAACGCATCGTCGAACGCCACAGTGGCAGCATCGGCGTCGAAGCGCCCGAAGGCGGCGGCGCGCGCTTCCACTTCCGCCTGCCCGATCCGCCGGCCCCGGCCTGAGCAGCGGCGCGCCCATCAATAACTGGGGCCGGCTCCGCAGAGCCGGCCCCAGTTATTGATTCAGCGCAGAGCGCAACCGATCCTCGGAAATCCAACCGAGCCAGAAGGCTAGCGGATGGGCCGTAGAGCGAAGCCCCTGAGCAAGGAAGCACAGGCTCTGATATCAGCCGCCGGCGGACAGGATCAGGTCCTCCATGCCGACGTAGTCCAGGTCGTCGGTGACCACCCCGCTGCCGAAGATGATGACGCCGGTGGCCTCCATATCGAGGAACTCGTCGTCGTCGATCACGCCGTCGTTGTCGTAGTCGGGGAAGTCGTAGCCATCGCGGCGGGCGTTGCCGGTCACAGTGCCGCTGCCATCGACCGCGATGGTGGCGATCCCGTAGCCGTTGGATCCACCGTCATCCTCGTAGACCACGCCCATCAGCACACCCCCGGCCAGATCGAGATAGGCGTAGGCGCCCTCCTCCAGAGTGCTGGAGCCAGCCTTGACGACGTGGCTACCGTCGCTGCCCAGAGTGATGCTGATCGTGCTGCCCACGCTCGGCGCCTCTCCGCCGAAGTACCCACTGCCATCGCCGTCGACGTCCTCTTCGCTCACCGAGGCCACGGTCAGATCGGCCGTCTGGGCGAAGGTGGCCAGCCGGCTCATCGGCACGAGGTGGATTTCGCCCGTATCGCCGACCGCGAAACCGCTCGGGTCGGCCGCAGTCAGGATGGACGGAACCGAACGAGAGCGAAGTGTCATCACCATCAGATCGCTCTGATTCTTGGTGATGACGAAGTCGAGCACCTCCGAACCATCATAGCCCTGGGACCGCAGCGTGCCGTCATCGTCGTAGAAGTAGAACAGCATGCCTTCGCCCATGAATGCGCCCTCCGCCGCGAACTGGACGGAGGAGGCGTAGGCCTCAAGCATGCCGGTGTCGCCGTCGACCTGGAGTTGACCGAATTGCCACTGTCCGGCCTTGGCGCTCCAGTCGAGGCGCGGATGGAGCGTGGCGATGATGGCAGAGGCGTCATCCCAGGTGCCATCGCCGTCGCTATCGATCTTGTCGCCGTTGGTCAGCTGCCAGTTGCCAGCGGTGGCGTCGTAGCTGACGGTGTAGGTCTCTTCGGTGATCGACCCGTCGGCAGCATCGGTTTCGGTCGCCACGCCACGCCACCAGTCGTTGGTGGCGTCGTATGCGAGCGTCGTCAGTTTCATCGCTTCGAGGGCACTCTGCTCATCGAGTCCGACGATCTTGAGGCTCAGGTCCTGGTCGATGACGAAGGCCGGACTATCACCGACGAAGACGTCCCATTCGCTGGTGTCGGTGGGCAGGGTGACGCTGGTCACCTCGGCCACGTATTTACCGACCGGGCTGGTCGTGCTGCCGCCATTGGGCAGATCGCTGCCGTCGGCGGTGGGGGCGTTGTTGGTGGAATCGTCGTCGTCATCGTCGTCGCTACAGGCGCCGATGGCGAAGGTGATGAGCGCGATGCACAGGCAACGCAACAACAGGTGGTCTCGCATGATCGGTTCTCCTTCATGGTTAACAGTGTCTGACACGTACGCCGCCAAACGTACGTAGGCAAGCCTAAGCAGCTTGGTCACAGAACGCTCGCTGCAAGAGAAAAAGCAGTAAATTAGCTGAGTCGCACGACTGCGACCCTCAGGGCTCCAAACCTCGGGACCGCCAGCGAGTGGAGCCCAGCCAGGCTTGGCTGGGCGACCGGCCGACCGAGGGGTGGTTTTCTGCGAAAATGGGCCGCAGGGCGGAACCGGCATCGCGCAGCGATAGCCGGCCCCAGTGGGGCCACCGGGCCGACGCAGCGCAAGCGCAGCCCCGCAGCGAAGCGAGGAGCAAGCGCAGCTGGGACGCGCGTGAGCGCGCGAGGGGGCAGCGCCCCCTCTGATAGAAGCCTCACGCCTGGCTGCGCGACCGCGCGATCCAGGCTCCGGTACCTCGCTCCGTTGCCCCCGCGACCCAGCGCCTAGACTGGCGGCAAGCGCGCTGCCCACCTGACCGGAATCGGACTTGCACCCAATGTTATCGATCGTTATCTTTATGCCATGAGCCATTCTTCGACTCCCCCACGGGAAGCCGCGTCCGCGGAACCCGTCCTCGATCCGTCCTCGTCGCGCTTCGGCGGCCATGTGATCTCGCAGGCCACCGGAGCGATCAACGACAACATCTTCCGCAAGGTGTTCACCGCGATCGTCATCGGCGCGGTCGGCGTGCGCGAGGGCCAGGTCAGCGAGGCCGAGGGCCTGACCACCTCGGCGCTGCTCGGCCTGCTGTTCATCCTCCCCTTCATCGTGCTCGCCCCGACCGCCGGCAGCATGAGCGACCGCTTCCCCAAGAAGCGGATCATCCTCGCCGTACGCTGCATCGAGCCGCTGCTGTGCCTGCTCGCCGCCAGCGCGATCTGGCTCGATTCGCTGCCGCTGATGATGGGCGCGATCGCGATGCTGGGGATCCAGAGCACCTTCTTCTCGCCGGTCAAGTACGCCGCAATCCCCGAGCTCGTGGCGCCCGGGCAACTGGCACGCGCCAACGGCCTGCTGCAGTCGATGAGCAACCTCGCCATCCTCACCGGCATCGCCCTCGCCTTCATCGCCGACCCAGATTTCGTGACCACCAGCCCGCTCGCGCCACTGGGCATGCCGGGAGTGGTGCTCCTGCTCAGCCTGCTGCTCTGTGCGCTGGGCATCCACGCAGCGCTGCGCATCCCGCACCTGCCGGCGCGCAATCCGCAGCGGCGGATCGCCACGCCGCTGGCGATCCGCGAGCAACTGCGGGTCCTCGGCACCGCGCCGGGCCTGTGGGTGCCCACGCTCGCGCTCGCCGCCTTCTGGGCGCTCGCCGCGATCGCCGAGCTGGCGATGGCCACCATCGCCAAGCAGTCCTACGGCCTCGGCCTGGCTGAGATCGCGGTGCTGAACATCGCCCTCGGCGCGGGGCTCGCCGTCGGCTCGTTGCTCGCTCCGCGCATGATGCTGCTCGCCTGTCCTGCCGGACTGCCGTTGGTCGCGGCCATCGCCACTGGGGTCTGCACCTTCGTCGCCGCGCTGATCGCCGGCC
>JBEPXK010000052.1:0-12850 GCA_041641915.1 Planctomycetota bacterium | reverse complement strand
CCGCCCAGGGGGGCGCCCCCTTGACGGCACCATCGTCATTCATAGAGTTCTGCGCCCTCGCCCGGAGCGCCTGAGCCGCGCTCGGGCGCCCTTGTTGGTCGCACCGGAAAGAGTCGCATCATGAGCACCACGTTCGCCAAGGAATCCGAAGTCCAGCGCTCCTGGTATGTCTGTAGCGCCGATGGCGAGGTCCTCGGCCGGCTGGCGGCCCGCATCGTCAAGGTGATCACCGGCAAGAACAAGCCGAGCTACACCCCGCATGTCGACTGCGGCGACTACGTCATCATCACCGACGCCGAGAAGATCACGGTCACCGGGAACAAGGAGCAGGACAAGCTCTACCGTACCCACACCGGCTACGTCGGCGGGCTGAAAGAGATCAACCTCGCCCGCATGCGGCGCGAGAAGCCCGAGCTGATCATCCACAACGCCGTCCGGCGGATGCTGCCCAAGACCACCCTCGGGCGGCACATGCTCGCCAAGCTCAAGGTCTTCAGCGGCCCGGCGCATCCCCACGTCGCCCAGAAGCCCACCCCCCTGCCCTGAAGCGCGGCGACACCGCATCGACATCACACACGCCCGGCACCACGCCCCGGGCATCGGCTGCACCGGCGCCCTGAATCACGAGACTCGACCGTAGGAGATCGTGTATGCGCCGTCTGGTTCTGCCGTCGACCTGTGTCCTGCTGGCCCTCCTCGGCCCCGCTGCGGCCCAAGTGGGGGTGTCCACCGCCGAACAGCTGCCGCAACCCGGCGAAGCCGAGGCCGAGCGGCTCGACGCCGACCAGCGGTTCCTTGCCGCGGTGCGATCGGCCAACACCGCCTACCAGCTGCGCCTGAAACTGCTGCACCAACAGATCACCGGCTCCGACCCCGAGGCGCGGATCGAGGCGATGTCCGTCCTCGCCCGGCTCGATGACCACACCGCCATCGCCTGGATCGTCCCCTACCTCGATGCCGACATCTACGGCCCGCGGACGCTGCACGCGGCGATCACCTCCCTGGCCCGTCTGGATGCGATCAGCGCCACGCCGCACCTGCGCAAGCTCACCGAACACGAGGACCTCCAGGTCAAGACCGCCGCGGTCAACGCCCTCACCGCCCTCGATCAGCTGACCGCACGCGAGTACCGCGAGGAGGCCAGCGACGCGGACCCCACGCTGCGCGCCGTCGGCGTGGTCCAGAGCGGCATCGAGCGCGACCAGGAGGCGAGCAAGGTCCTGATCGCAGCGCTGCAGCGCGATCCGCGCGACCACATCCGCCGCATGGCTGCGATCAGCCTGACCAAGCTCGGCAACCGTGGCGCCGGCGAGCACCTCTCGCGTGCACTGACCGACCCCGACGCCCTGGTGCGCCGCTACGCCGCCGAAGGCCTGGCCAAACTCGACTACGGACCGGGCGTCCCCTATCTCATCTTCGCCCTCGAAGCCAACGTCGCCGGCGAGCACATCCACCGGGCGCTGGTCGACCTCACCGGCCAGGACTTCGGCTACGAACCCGGCGCCAACGCGCTCGAACGCAAGCGGGCGGTGGATCGCGGCTTCGACTGGTGGACCGACAACCGCGACCGCTTCCAGTAGCGCGCCACAGGCGCGAGCGGACGCTTGTCGCCCGCGGTCCGGCTTCCATCATGCCGGCATATGGGTCGTCCACCACGCGCGCGTGAACCGATCAAGCGCGCCGCGCTCGAACTGTTCGTCGAACAGGGCATCCACGCCACCGGCATCCGCGAGATCGCCCGCCACGCCGGGTGCTCCGAGGCCGCGCTCTACCGTCACTGGGCCAACAAGGACGCGCTGGTCGCCGGGTTGTTCCACGCCCACCTGGGCGAAGTGGTCGCCCTGCTCGACGCGGCCGTCGCGGAATCGAGCGGCTTCGCCGAACGCATCCACGCCGCCTGCCATGCCGCCTTCGCGCTCTACGACCGTGAACCGCTGGTGTTCCAATTCGTGCTGCTGGTGCGCTACGAACTCGCCGCGCACATCACCCCGGAGGTGCGCATGCCCCAGGACGTGATCGAGGAGCTGATCGGCGAGGTCGAACCCGATCGGCACCAGGCGACGCTGCTCGCCGCGGCGGCGATGGGCACCTTCCTCCAGGTCGCCGATCACGTGATCTTCGGCCGCCTCGATGCGCCGCTGGCGCGCCACGCCGATGCGGTCAGCCGTCTGGTGTTGCGTATGATCGGAGCCACGTGAGCGCCTTCGGCGATCACCGGCTCGAAGATCTGCGCCAGGCGGCGGCGGCCTTCGCCGAGGAACGCGACTGGGAACGCTTTCACCGCGCCCGGAGCCTGCTGTTGGCGCTGACCAGCGAGGTCGGCGAAGCGGCCGACGTCCTGCGCTGGGAACACGATGAGGACGGCGTACCGGCCGAGCGCCATCGCGAATGGGCGCACGAACTGGCAGACATCGCGATCATGCTGGTGCGCCTGGCCGACGTCACGGACGTCGACCTCGGCGCGGCCTTCCTCGACAAGCTCGCGATCGCGGCGCGGCGCTACCCCGCGGATCGTTTCCGGGGCTCGAAGCGCAAGTACGACGCGCACCAGGCCGGGGCCTGAGCCCCGGTCCGGCACCGGGCTTCAGCTCCCGCCGTCACGACCGGCAGCGGCCTCGGCACGACGCATGCCACGGGTCTTGATCACGGTCATGATCGCCACGCGCGGCAGGGTGACCAGCTGGGCCCCCTCGGGCAACGAGACGTTCTCGGCATAGACGGTCTGGCCGAGGCCGACACCAGCGAGATCGACGTCGAGGTGCGCGGGGATGTCCTTGGCCCGACATTTGATCTCGACCTTGCGCAACATCGCCTCGAGCAGACCACCGGCCTTGATGCCCGGCGAGTCATCGGTGATCGGATTCAGCGACACCTTGACCTTGACCACCTTCTCGTCGTCGACCTCCAGCACGTCGATCTGCTGGATGTAGTCGCGGGTCGGGTGGATCTGGGCGCCCTGGACCAGTACGGAATGGGTGGTGCCGTCGGCGTCGAGCTCGACCACCCGGCCGACCTGGGCCAGCAGCCGCTGCCCGGCCTTGGCGTCGATGGTGAAATGGATGCTCTCCGCACCGCTGCGGGCGACGGTCAGCGGCGCCTGCGCCTGGTCACGCAGGGCCGCGGCGGCCTTGGTGCCGAAGGTGGTACGGGTCTGGACGGGGAAGCTCTGGCTCATCGCTGGATCCTCTTCAAACGAACAATGCACTCACGGATTGATTGGTATGGATGCGATCGATCGCCTTGCCGAGCAGACCGGCAATCGACAGCACGGTGATCGGCAGGCGCGCGAACTCGGAACGCAACGGCACGGTGTCGGTGCAGACCAACTCGTCGAGCTCGGCGGTGCTCAGACGCTCGAAGGCGTTGCCGCAGAGAATGGCGTGCGAACAGACCGGCACCACCCGCTGGGCCCCGCGCTCGCGCGCGGTGGCCACGGCATTGGTCATGCTCCCGGCGGTGGTGATCATGTCGTCGATGATCACCACGTCGCGGCCGCCGATCTCGCCGATGACGTTGGCCACCTCGGTCTTGGCGTCGCCGATCCGGCGCTTGTCAATGATCGCGAGGCTGGCCCCGAGGCGGCGAGCGAGGCTGTCGGCGAGCTTGATCGACCCCGTATCGGGGCTGAGCACCACCGCGTCGCGCAACCCCAGGGTGTCGAGGTAGGCGTGTTGGACCGGCAGGGCCATGAGGTGGTCGACCGGGATATCGAAGAAGCCCTGGATCTGCATCGCGTGCAGGTCGACGGTGACGATGCGGTCGACGCCAGCGGTAACCATCAGGTTGGCCACCAGCTTGGCGGTGATCGGCACCCGGCCCGCATGCTTGCGGTCCTGGCGCGCGTAGCCGAAGTAGGGCACCACCGCGGTGATCCGCTGAGCCGAGGCGCGGCGCAAGGCGTCGGCGATGGTCAGCAGTTCCATGAGGTAGTCGTTGGTGCTGGTCGGCTGGACGACGAACACGTCGCTGCCGCGCACGTCCTCATGGATCTCGATCTTCACTTCGCCGTCAGGGAAGCGATCGCAGGTCAACTCCCCCAATCGCATGTCGAGCGACTGCGCGATGGCCTGGGCCAACGGCCGGTTGGCGTTGCCGGAGAAGATCTGCATCGGGCTCATGAGGGGGCGCACAGGCTATGACGACGTGCCGAAATGCAAGCGGGTGGTCGGCGCCGCAACTTCCGGGCGGCCCGCGAACGCGCGCCTACAGATCCCAGGTCTGGCCCTCGTAGGCGGCGCTGAGCTTCCACGGCGCGTCGGGCGCGACCAGCTCGCGGTAGCGCCGCGCCGACTCGAGCAGGTTGATCAGCGCCGGGTCGTCGGCCAGGGGATCGTGATGGAAGATCACCAGCTCGCCGATATCCGCTTCGCGGAACAGGTCGATCCAGGTGAAGATGGTCGAATGACCCCAGTTGATGTGCTCGTGGAAATCGAGGAAACCGTAGGCCGCGTCGACGATGACCACGTCGGCCCCGCTGACGAAGTCGCTGTAGAGGGTGGCCCAACGGTCCGGGCTCTTGGAGACCTCGGTGTCGGTGAGATAGCAGATCGCGTGGCCGTCGTGATCGAGCCGGTAGCCCCAGGCCCCGTCGGGGTGCTCGAGCCGCAACAGCGAGACCGTGGCCGATCCGACCTGCACCGGCGCGTCGGGGCCGACCTGCTGGCAGGTGATGGTGCTCGGCAGGCCCTGCCATTTGACGGGGAAGTGGGCATCGCTCATCTGCGTGGCCAGCAGGCGTTCGGCGTCGTCGCGACCGGAGTAGATGGCGATCTGCTGATCGGGGACGTAGATCGGCGCGAAGAATGGGAAGCCGCAGATGTGATCCCAATGGAAGTGGGTGAAGAACAGGGAGATGGCGTGGTCCTTGAACAATCCCGTCTTCATGACGTGGGCGGAGAGCGCGGCCGCGCCGCTGCCGGCGTCGAAGACACAGATATCGTCGCCGTAGCTGACCTCGATGCAGCTGGTGTTGCCGCCGAACAACCGGCCGCTGGGCGAACGGGCGAGATAGGCATCGATCGCCTCGGGCGACGCCAGATCCTCAGGGCGCGCCTCGAGCAGCAGGAGCCGGCACTTCTCGTGGAATTGCGTAGGCGAGAGCGGCGTGGGATAGGACCCGCGCACTCCCCACAGACGTATATGCATCGGGACCTCCGTCAGACCACGATGTCTTCAGCATATCCCAGAACGGGCCATGCACCATAGGTCAGCACCACGCCGATCAAGGTCTGTTGGCTCGAATTGGCTGCGGCGCACCGGATGCCGGGTTTCGCCACACCGCTGGGCCCTGGCATCCGTCCGAGGCCTTTGATACAAGGAGCGCGATGCAGACAGCCATCGTCATCGATGCCGGTGAGATCCGTCTGGGTCGCATCGACCAGGGAGCGCTGATCGCGTTGGAGCGCTACCCACTGGCGGCCGCGGGCGATCCGCTCGCCGCGCTGGCCGCCGCCCCCCTGCCACGACCCCTGGGTCCGGTGGTGGCGGTACTCCAGCATCAGGATCTGCTGGTCAAGCCGATGATCCAGCCGCCGGCACCACGCGATCGGCTCGAGCGCATCGTGCGCTTCGAACTCCAATCGCTCGCCGCGGCCGACGCCACAGACGATTTCCTCTACGACTGGCACATCCCGGCCACCGGCGGCCTGTCGACCGAGATGCGGATCGTCGCGCTGGTGGCCAAACGCAGCCTGGTCGACCAGCTCCGCTCCACCCTCGCCGAGCACGGTGGCAAGCTCGTCGGGGTGATGCTGCCCGCCGAGGCGCTGTTCCACGCCTATCGCCAGCAGCTGTCCGCAGACGCGGGCAACGTGCTGGTGGTCGATATCGCCCGCGGCGGCACCCAGTGCGCCATCGTTGCTGGCGGCGACCTGCTGTTCGTCCGCCCCGGTAGCGGCGGGCTCGACGAGCTGGCGCGCGACATCGGCGAAATGCGCGGCCTCGAGCTCGAAGACAGCCGCCAGATGCTCACCAGGCTCGGCGAGAACGTACCGGACGACCTCACCGACCGCATCCGACGCCACGCCGGCGCGCTCGCCAGCACCCTGAGCAACCACATCCGCTTCGCCAAGGCCCAGCTGCGGCTCGACTCCTTCGACCTGGACGCGATCCACATCGCCGGCGAAGGGGCACAGATCCCGCACCTGACCGCCGCCCTGGCCGAACGCATCCACGCCCCCTGCCGGCCGCTCAACCCCTTCGTGGGGCTGATCAGCCGCCTGGGCACGAGCGATATGGACCAGCAGGCCCAGCTGCCGAGCCCCTGGACCAGCGCCATCGCGGCAGCGCGCTGCGAGAACCGCCTGCTCGACCCGATGCGCCAGGTCGAACAGGAACGCCGCACCTTCTGGCAGACCCGTGGTGCACTGCGCGTCGGTGCGGTCGCGATCGGCGCGATGCTGGCGCTGGCCTGGATCATGCTCACCTGGCGCGACAGCCGCCTCGACACGCTCGACCAGGAACTGCGCCACGGCGAGAGCCCCCTGGTCCCACAGGCCGAACAGGCGCGCCGCCGCTACGACGCGGTCAACACCGAGATCGAACAGCAACGCCAGCGGGTGGCCGCGCTCGACCAGGCCCACCTCCCGGCACGCGTCGGCACCGAGGTGCTCAACGTGATCGCCAGCCTGCAGGATCCGCGCAGCACGCGGATCTTCCTCACCGAGTACGCCGTCGCCCGGCGCCAGCCCGGCGAGGTGCAGCTCGGGATCAGGGGCTACGCGCAAGACAGCGCCAACACCCGCGCGGCCAAGGTGCTCGACGGCTTCAAGCGCTCGCTCCAGCAGGCCTACCCGGCGATGGAGGAACCGCTCGAGCTCAACCAGGGCATCTCCTCCGACCGGCTCAGTTTCGACTGGGGGATCATCGTTCCCGACCGGGAACTCTGAGGTACGGGTCTGCCCATGGCCGCGGCGCGCAAGGCTGACACCAATCCGATCCCCCAGCTGCGCCAGGCCCTCCGTCGCCGTCTGCCCCCGCCCCTGGCCGAGGTCCTGCTGCCCGCCGTGCAATGGCGCTGCAGCGCCAAACGGGTGACCGCAGTGGTGCCGAACCACATCTGGGAGGAGCTGTTCGAAACCCACGCCCGGCCGGTGGCCGAGGAATGGCTCGCCGCGCGCAAACGGCTGCTGATCACCGTCTCGCGCCAGGAGCTGGTGGCGCAGCACTACTCGCGCGAACAGACCTTCGACAATTTCCTCCAGGATCCGGGCAACGAATTCGCCCTGAGCGCCTGCCGGCAGGTGCTCGACGCCCCCGGGCTGGCGCACAACCCGCTCTACCTCCACGGCCCGCCCGGCTGCGGCAAGTCGCATCTGTTGCGGGCGCTAGCGCACGAATTCAGTGCGATGCTCGACAACCGCCAGGTGCTGGTGATCGACGGGCCGACCTGGGTCTCGCACCTGGCCCAGGAACTGGCCGAACGCGGACCCAGCCCGCTGCGCGACGAGATCGAGGCCGCGGTGCTGATCGTGTTCGATGAGGTCAATGCCCTCGGCGGCCGCCCGCTGGCGCAGGAGCAGCTGTTCCACCTGATCAACAACGCGATGGAGGACGGCCGCCAGCTCGCCCTCGCCGGGCGCAACCCGCCGCGGCACCTGCCGGCGATCGAAGACCGCCTGGTCACGCGGCTCGGCTGGGGCCTGGCGGTGCCGATCGACCCGCCGCACCTCGAAACCCGACTGGCTCACCTGCGACAGCTGGCGCCGGCGATCGCCCACGAGCAGGAACCGACCGAGCTCACGCGGATGGTCGAGGCCTACGCCCCGGACATGCACCATGTCGCGCGCCTGGCCGAACGCCTGCTCGAAGGCGACCAGATCACCCCGGCCAATGACGCCGCCAGCTTCGACAGCGTGCTGGCCCATGTGGCGCAGCACTACACCGTCCGCCCCGGCGACATCGCCGGCAAACGCCGTCATCGACCGGTGGCCCTGGCGCGTCAGCTCGCGCTGCTGCTCGGTCGCCGCCTGACCGGCCACAGCCTGCAGGCGCTCGGCGGGATGGTCGGCGGACGCGACCACACCACCGTGCTCTACAACATCCGCCAGGCGCAGAACCGGATCGCTGCCGACCCGGACTACGCGCGCGAGGTCGACGAACTCGCGCAGCAGATCCTCGACGCCGACAACGCCCAGCGCCCCGGCCCGGCCGGACCAACCGGGTCCTGAACGCGCCTCAGCCCCCCGCTCCGGCCGCCGCGGCCGCGGCCATATCGTCCAGCAATTCGTCGATGCGGGTGAAGACCTCGCGCATCTGTTTGGCCTCGGGCAGCAGCGTGATGCGGAAATAATCGGGTACGTCGAGATTGAATGAGCGCCCGGGACAGACCAGCACGTGCTTGCGCTCGAGCAGCTGCATGGCGAAGGCCTCGTCGTCGAACCCGGGCAGGCGTTCGGGGTCGACGCGGAGGAAGGCGTAGAGCGCTCCGCGGGGTGCGACCAGCTCGAGGTACGCACTGCGCGCGACGCAGTCGAGCACGGCCTGGCGGGTTTCGTAGAGCCGGCCACCGGGAGCGCAGAGGTCGCGAATGCTCTGGTAGCCGCCGAGCGCCGTCTGCACCGCCCACTGCCCGGGCACGTTGGCGCACAGACGCAGGCTGACGAGCAGATCGAGCGCCTCGATGTACTTGCGGGCATGGTCGCGTTCGCCACTGAAGCTGACCCAACCGACGCGCATGCCGCAGGCACGGTAGACCTTGCTCAGTCCCGAGTAGGTCGCGCACAGGGTGCCGCGCACCAGGCTGGCCATGGGGATGTACGCGGCGTCTTCGTAGGTCAGGCCGTCGTAGATCTCGTCGGCGAGCACCACCAGCTTGTAGCGCTCGGCGAGCCCGGCGATGGCCGTGAGGGTCTCGCGGTCGTAGACCGCGCCGGTGGGGTTGTTGGGATTGATGATCACGATCGCCCGGGTGCGGTTGGTGATCCGCGCCTCGATGTCGGCCGCGTTCGGCTGCCAGGCGCGCTGGGGATCGCAGCGGTAATGGACCGCCTTGCCGCCGTGCAGCACGACCGAGGCGGTCCACAACGGGTAGTCGGGCGCCGGCACCAGGACCTCGTCGCCCGGGTTGATCAGCGCGCGCATGGTCATCAGGATCATCTCCGAGACCCCGTTGCCCATGAAGACGTGTTCGGCATCGGCGTCGAGCACGCCGCGGTCCTGCTGTTGCATGACCACCGCTTCGCGCGCCGGGAAGACGCCCTTCTGATGGCAATAGGCGTCGGCTCCGGGCAGGTTCTCGATCATCGCCCGGCGCATGGTCTCGGGCATACGGAAACCGAAGGCGCCGGGGTTGCCGATGTTGAGCTTGACGATGTCGAAGCCCTCGTGTTCGAGCTGATACGCCCGGGCGGCCAGCGGCCCACGGATCTCGTAGCGGACGTTGTCCAGGACGTGGCTGGGGCTGATCTCGAGGATGCTCATGGAAAGGTCTCGTACGCGGGTGGCGAACGCGGGTCCGAAACAGGGACCGGCGGACGCGGGTTGTGGTGATCGGGTCGCAGCGGCGGGCCCGGGTCAGGCGCCGGTGCTCTCGCGACGGCTGCGCTCGGCCTGACGCCGCAGCCACTCGCCGTCGAGGCGGAAGGTGGTCCAGGCATCGTTGGGACGGGCCCCAAGGCTCTCGTAGAACTCCATCGCCGTGCTGTTCCACAGCAGGCTGGTCCACTCGACGCGGCTGCAGTCCCAATCGAGCGCGGCCTGGGCGACGAAGCGCAACAGACGCGAACCGATACCCTGGTGACGGAAGCGCTCTTTGACGTAGATGTCTTCGAGGTAGATGCCCCGGCGCCCGGCGAAGGTGGAGAAGGTCTGGAAGAAGGTCGCCATGCCGGCCGGCTCGCCGTCGCGGAAAGCGAGCACGCCCTTGAGCACCCCGTGATCCTGCTGCAGCTCTTCGCGCAGGATCTCTTCGGTGCAGGCGTTGCGCTCCGAGGCGTGTTCATAGGCGGCGAGCTCGCCAACCATCTCGCACAGGATCGCCGCATCGTCTGGACCCGCCATGCGCAGGACGATGTTCGGCTTGTCCGTCGCCATGGTGCCCCCTTCCCCGGCCAGCGTACGCGGCCATCCGGGTCCGCGCAAGGTCGCCGCGGCCAGAGGGATCAGGCCGAAGGCGGGCCCAGCGCCCGACGGGCGATGCCGGCCGCGGCGTAGCCGGCGCCGAAGCCGTTGTCGATGTTGACGACCATCAACCCCGGCGCGCAGGAGGTGAGCATGCTGCGCAGGGCGGTGCGCCCGTTGTCGGCCACACCGTAGCCGATGGAGGTCGGGCAGCCGATCACCGGCAGATCGACCAGCCCGGTGAGCACCGTGGCCAGGGCCGCATCCATCCCCGCGACCACCACCACCGCGCAGCAGGAACGGATGGCGTCGATGTGCCGCAGCACCCGATGCAGCCCGGTGCACCCGCAATCGGCGAAGCTGCGCACCGCCACCCGGCGCATCCGCAGGGTCAGAATCACCTCTTCGCTCACCGCCTGATCCGAGGTCCCGGCGCTGACCACCGCCACCGGTGGGGTTTCGGGCTCCTGCTCGCCGACGGTGAAGCAACCGCTACGCGGGTGCGCCTGCCCCTGCGGCAGGGCCGCGCAGAGCGCCTCGAGCGTCGGTTCGCTGGCCCGGGTCACCAGCACCTGGCCGTGGGCCTGCACCAGGCCCTCGGCGGCCGAGACGGTCTCGGGCACGGTCTTGCCAAGCCCGAACACCACTTCCGGAAAGCCGCAACGGCGCAAACGGTCGAGGTCGAGATCGAGGTGGTCCATGCCCCGGTTCATAGCGCCCCGACGACGCGGGCAAGCGCGGCACCCGCCAAGCTGGCACAATCGGACCAGAGGCAGCCCGCCGCAACAGGACGCGCGGGTTCAGTCCGCCGCATCGAGGCCGGCGAGCAGGGCCTCGTGATCGACGGCGTCGATCTGCGCCGCAGGCAGGAAGCGCGCGGCGTAGGTGGCGTAGACGCGACGGCGGATGAACACGGTGAAGATGTCCGGGTCGAGGTGGCCGTCGTCGACCATCGCGCGCAGGATCTTCAGCGCGCGTGAAAGCGTCAGCGCTTCCTTGTAGGGGCGGTCGGCGGCGGTCAGGGCCTCGAACACGTCGGCGATGGCCATCGTCCGCGCCTGCACGCTCATCTGTTCGCGCGTCAGCCCGCGCGGATACCCCTTGCCGTCGCAACGCTCGTGGTGGCCGCCGGCGAACTCCGGCACGCGCTTGAGGTGCCGCGGGTAGGGCAGGCTCTCGAGCATCTCGATCGATACCCGCACGTGGCTGCGAATGACCTCGCGCTCCTCTTCGGTCAAGGTGCCGCGCTCGATGCACAGGTTGTGCACCTCGTCGTCGGTGAGCAGCGGCACGATCTCTCCGTCTGGATCGCACCAGGTCCGGTCGGCGATCGCGCGGACCCGGCCCTGCATCGCCGGACCCATACGGATCTCGCCGCGGTTGGCCGCTTCGAGAAATTCGAGGTCCGCGTCGAGCTCGTCGCGCGCGCGGACCTCGTCGGCCTCGGCGGTCTCCGGGTCGGTACCCATGGCGATGGCCTGCCACTTGACTGCCTCGAGGTCGCGTTTGACCGCGGCGAAGCGGGTGCGGATCAGCTCGATGCGGTCGAAGGGCCGTTGCAGGCGCGTGGCCTTGTCCATCAACCACTCGGGGGTGGCGATCTTGCCGCAATCGTGCAGCAGCGCGGCGATGTAGAGCTCGCGCCGGCCGTCGTCGTCCATGGCGAAGCCGGCGAGTGGGCCGGTATCGTCTTCGCCGAGCGCGTTGGCGATCATCATCGTCAGCTCCGGCACCCGTTGGCAGTGGGCGCCGGTATGCGGCGACTTCTCGTCGATCGCGTGGGCGATGAGGGTGACGAAGCTCTCGAACAGCTCGTGCATGCCCTCGATCAGATGCTGCCGGGTCAGCGCGATCGCCGCCTGCGAGGCCAGGCTCTCGACCATCCGCTGCACCGGACGCGAAAACGGGATCACCGTATCGTCTTCGCCGGCCTGGGCGTTGAGCAGCTGCAACACGCCAATGATCTCGCCCTCGTGGTCGGTCATCGGTACGGTGAGCATCGACTCGGAACGGTAACCCGTGCGCAGGTCGAAGGCGCGGGTGGCGTTGAAATCGAAGCCGTCGGCGTTGTAGGCATCGGGGATGTTGATCGCCCGGCCGGTGAGCACAGCGTGGGCGACGACCGAGGCGTGGTTGGGCCGGCCCGCGTCGTCGTAGAGCGGCACGCCGGGCAGGTCGATCGGCCGGCCGCTGACCCCGCCCAGGGCGATGCCGAGGCTGTCGGTGCGCATGATCACGAAGCGGGCCACGCCCTGTTCGCGATCCACCGCATAGAAGGTGCCGCCGTCGGCGTGGGCGACCAGCTTGCTGCCCAACAGGATCCGTTCCTGCAGCTTCATGGGATCGCGCTCGGTCGAAAGCGCGTGGCCGATGGAATTGAGCAGGTCGATCCGCTCGATGAGCAGATCGAGCAGCCGCTGGTTGAGTGACGACTGGGGCCCGGCCATGCTCGGATCATGGTAGCCGTGGACTTGCGGGGTGCGAGGCCAAAAATACGAACACTACGCGTAACTACTCAGGAGCTTCGCCCCTACGGTCCATTCGCAAGCGAATGGACCTACCCCTCTGGCTTTGTCGGGATTCCCGTGAATCGGCATAGTCGATGCATGGGTGGGCGGATCGGCTGCGCCGATTCCATCCGCCACCATCCCTCGCTCGCCAGCCCCATCGCTCGCGATGGGGCCCGAAGAAGGCGGGTAACCACTCATGACGGGTCCCTCAGAGCTCCAAACCTCGGTGCCGCCAGCGAGTGGAGCCCAGCCAGGCTTGGCTGGGCGACCGGCCGACCGAG
>JBEPXK010000051.1:0-12924 GCA_041641915.1 Planctomycetota bacterium | reverse complement strand
CACACCCGCAAGCACGTGATGGGTGGAATCTACTCGCTCGAGGGCTGCCAGCGGGTGGTCAAGATGGCCCGGGAGATCGCCGGCGGGGCCGACGCGTTGCGCGCGGCGCCCTTCGTCAGCTTCATCACCCTGATCATCTCGCCGCTGAAGATCGACGGCAAATACGGCGACATGACCTGCTACTGTGCTCGCGAGGGCCTGCCGGTGGTCGTGCCGACCGAGCCGATCTGCGGCACCACCTCGCCGGTGACCCTGGCCTCCAACGTGCTGCTCCACACCGCCGAGACCCTGGCCGGGATCGCGCTGGTCCAGTGCATCAACAGGGGTGCGCCGGGTATCTGCGGCAGCGTCGGCTCGATCACCAACAACCGCACCATGGATCACGTCGGTGGCGCGATCGAACGCGGCATGCTCAATGCCGCGGTGGCCCAGATGGCGCAGCACTTCCAGCTGCCGCTCTACTCCACCGGCGGTACCACCGACGCCAAGAGCGTCGAGGTCCAGGCGGCCTACGAGAGCGCGATGTCGAGCCTGCTGGTGGCGATGTCCGGGGCCAACTACATCCACGACATCGCCGGACTGATGGAGACCGACCTCACCGTCGCCTACGACAAGCTGGTGCTCGACAACGAGATCCTCGGCATGTGCCAGCGGGTGCTGCGCGGCATCGAGGTCGACGACGAGTCCCTGGCGCTCGACGTGATGCTCAAGAAGGGGCCCAATGTCGATTTCCTCGGCGAACGCCACACCCGGCGGCACATGCGCAAGGAGTTCTTCCGCCCCGAGCTCGCCAGCCGCGACAAGCGCGAGCAGATGGGCCCCGGCGACACCGCCGGCGAACGCGCCCGCGCCGCGGTGGCGCAGATGCGCGCCGCACCGGCGACGAGCCTGCTGGACCCGGCCGTGCGCGAGCGGCTGATCGCTGAGTTTCCGGAGATCAGACAGACCGACAGCGCATGATCCGATTCGAGCACGTCGAGAAGACCTTCCCCAACGGCACCCAGGCGGTGTGCGATCTGTCGTTGGAGGTGGCCGCGGGCGAGACGCTGGTGCTGCTGGGCACCAGCGGCAGCGGCAAGACCACCACGATGAAGATGGTCAATCGGCTGATCGAGCCCACCGGCGGGAGGATCCTGCTCGACGGGGTCGATGTGATGGAACGCGACCCGGTCGAGCTGCGGCGGCACATCGGCTACGCCATCCAGCATATCGGCTTGTTCCCGCACATGAGCGTTGGCGAGAACATCGCCACCGTCCCGCGGCTGGTCGGCTGGACGCGCCAGCAGATCGACGCGCGCATCGATCAATTGCTCGAGATGGTCGGCCTGCCGCAGGAAGTGCGCGATCGCTTTCCCCAGCAGCTCTCCGGCGGGCAGAAGCAGCGCGTCGGCGTGGCCCGCTCGTTGGCCGCCGACCCGCCGGTGGTGCTGATGGACGAGCCCTTCGGCGCCCTGGACCCGATCACCCGCGATCAGCTGCAGGACGAGTTCCTCGCCCTCGATGTCGACAAGACGATCATCTTCGTCACCCACGACATCTTCGAGGCGGTCAAGATGGGCGATCGCATCGCCCTGCTCGACGCCGGCGAGATCCAGCAGCTGGCCGCCCCGGCCGAGCTGGTCGACAACCCCGCCAACGCGTTCGTCGAGGAGTTCCTCGGCCAGCATCGTTTCCAGCTGACCCTGCTCACCCGCCACGCGGTCGACCTGGCCGAGGAGCGCGGCGCGGACGACGGCGGCGAGTTGCCGGCGCTGCGCCATCGCGCCTCGATGGCCGATGCGCTCGACGCGTTCAAGACCAGCGATCGCGACCGATTGACGGTGGCCGATGCGCGCGGCGAGCAGCGGCTGGTGCTGCGGCGCGAACGGCTGCTGCAGGCGATCACCGCGGCCTTCGGCGTGGGTACCGAGCAGGAGGCGGTGCAGCGGGCGGCCGAGCGCGACGCGCCGGATGCCGCCGATCCCGGGGCGGAGGGCTAGACCATGGGCTGGCTGTTCGATTTCTGGGACAAGCTGGGCACGGACATCATCATCGCCTCGTACGAGCACCTGTATCTGACCTTCTTCGCCGTGATCACCGCCACGCTTATCGCGGTGCCGGTCGGCGTGGTGTTGGCCCGTTCGCGCAACCAGGCCGTCGCCGGCTCGGTGCTCGGCGCCGCGGGGGTGGTCCAGACCATTCCCGCCATCGCCCTGATCGCGGTGATCATGCTGCTGTTCGTGCTGCTCGGGCTCACCGGTATCGGCAAGCCGCCGGCCCTGACCGCGCTGATCCTCTACGCCCTGCTGCCGATCATGCGCAACACCTTCACCGGCATCCGCCAGGTCGACCCGGCGGTGATCGAGGTCGCGCGGGGCATGGGCATGACCCCGCAGCAGATCCTGTTCCGGGTCCAGCTGCCGCTGGCCCTGCCGTTCATCATGGCCGGGCTGCGCATCGCCACGGTGTGGACCATCGGCGCCGCTGCCCTGTGCTCGCTCATCGGTGCCGGCGGTCTCGGTGACCTGATCATGCAGGGTCTGCGCAGCTCGCAGTACGAGAGCGTGATCGCCGGCACCGTACCCGCGGCGCTGATGGCCGTGCTGTTCGACATCCTGCTCGGTCACATCGAGCGCTGGTTCACCCCCGCCGGCATGCGCGACGCCGGCGGCCAGGAACGCTGACAAGGAGCTGCCCATGAGCAACAGCATCCGATTGATCATCATCGCCGGGCTCGTCGTCGCCATCGGCGTGGCCCTGGTGCTGCTCCAGCCGCCGGGCGCCGCCGAGGGCGAGCTGCAAGCCGCGTTCGACGCCGAATTCCACACCCGGCCGGACGGCTACAAGGGTCTGTGCGCCCACTACGATTTCGCCTTCCCGACCAAGCCCAGGCAGATGGACCCCGGCCTGATGTACCAGGCCTGCGCCAAAGGCCAGGTCGACGTGATCAACGCCTTCACCAGCGACGGGCGTATCGCGGCCTTCAATCTCAAGGTGCTCGAGGACGACCAGCGTTTCTTCCCGCCCTATTACGCCGCGCCGCTGATCAACGCGCAGACCCTCGCGGAGCACCCCGACCTGGAAGCCGTGCTCGGCAAGCTCGGCGGCGCCATCAGCACCCAGCAGATGCAGCAGCTCAACTACCAGGTCGATGAAAAGGGGCGCAAGGCGCGCGACGTGGCGCGCGCGTTCCTGGTCGACCAGGGCCTGCTCGCGCAGGACGCGCAGCCGCGAACGGCCGACGGCGCGGCGACCATCGTCGTCGCCGGCAAGCAGTTCACCGAGCAGGAGATCCTCGGCGAGATGATGGCCCAGATGATCGAATGCACCACCGACCTCGACGTGGATCGGCGGCTCAACCTCGGCGGGACCATGATCTGCTTCAACGCCACCCGCTCTGGGGATATCGACGTCTACGCCGAGTACACCGGCACCGGTCTGGTGAGCATCCTCGAGCGCGAGGTGATGAGCGACCCCGAGGCGGTCTACGAACTGGTCGCGCGCGAATTCGATGAACAGTATGGCCTGACCTGGCTCGATCCATTCGGATTCAACAACAGCTACACGCTGACCATGCGCCATATGCATGCCGAGGAGCTGGGCATCGCGACCATCAGCGATCTCGCCGAACACTGTCGGGAGCTGAACGCCGCGGAATGAGCCGGTTTTCGCCGCAAACGCCAGTGTACGCATCCAACGTAGCCTGTACGGCGAAAAGTGACAATTTCTTCGGTGTTTTCGGGGCTTCGTACCCACGCCCGGCTCGACACGGCTTGACTGTCAGCGGCTGGCCCGCTATGAATGGCGCCCCGCTGATCAGGGGAGCGAGTCCAGAGCGGTGTCCGGCCCACGCGCGCCGAGCCGCGGCCCTCCCCCCAGTGGATCCGCTATCGCCCCGGGAGAAGAGCCTTTGAGTACCGACATGCACCGCTTCGCTCTCGCCCTGGCCCAGGAACCCCTGGCGGCCAGCGTCGCGTGTCCGCCAGACGTCGGCCACGCCGCCCTTGATCGTTGGGCCGATGCAGTGAACGGTGCTGTCTCCCGTCGGGTGGTGCGGCTGCGCCACCAGGCGCGCTGCGATCTCAAACGCCTGGCCCAGATCCGCGGCGCCTGCGTCGTCCATCCGGTCGCGGAGAGCGACGAAGGCCTGTTCGTCGGCGGCCATGCCCTCGCCGGGCGGCGCGTCCGCGCCTCGCTCGGCCCCTGCCGGTTCGCGGTGGTGTTCGTGGTCACTCTCGGCGAGCAGGTCGACAAGACCCTGGCTGCCGTCTCGCGCAACAAGCGCGCCTACGCCTGCGTGCTCGACGAGGGCGCCTCGCGGCTGGCCGAGGCCGCGATCGCCGAATGGTGCGAGCGGCTCTCGGCCGAATTGCCCGACGATCTCGCCCGCACCCATCGTTTCAGCCCCGGCTATTGCGATTGGCCGCTGTCCGAACAGCAGAAGGTCTTCGACCTGCTCGGCGAGGCCCGCTGCGGCGTCCGGCTCGACGAGAGCCTGTTGATGTGGCCGCGCAAGAGCGTATCGGGCATTCTCGGCATCGGCGATGCTGCGACCGTCGCCGCCGGCGCCAACCCCTGTGATTCCTGCGGACGCTTCACCTGCGACCACCGTCGCGCCTGAACCCGCTCATCCCCGGCGCGCCATGCGCGCCACGAGGCCAATCAATGCTCATCATCGGAGAACGAGTCAACGCCACCCGCAAGGTCCCGCGCAACGCGATCACCCAGCGCGACGCGGCGACCATCGCCGAAGAGATCCGGAAGCAGGAGAAGGCGGGCGCCGATTACATCGACCTCAACGCCGGCACCGGCCAGGGCGACAGTGCCCAGGAGGGCGTGGACCTCAGCTGGCTGGTCGACGTGGCTCTGGAGACGACCGAGAAGCCCTTTTGCCTCGACGCCTCCGACCCGGCGGTGATCGCCGCCGCCGCCGCGCATCTCGGCGACCGCCGGCCCTGGATGCTCAACTCGGTCAAGTGCGAGCCCGAAGTGCTCGAGCCGGGTCTGGAGCTGGCCGCGGCCCACAAGGCCCCGGTGGTCGCGCTGGCGATGGACGAGACCGGCATCCCGCGCGACGCCGAGAGCCGCCTGAGCGCCTGCCGCCGTATCTACGAGGCGGCCATGCGCCACGGCATCGCCCCTGGCGACCTGTTCTTCGATCCGCTGGTATTCCCCATCTCCGCCGATATCGCCCAGGGTATGGTCACCCTGTGCACGCTGCAGGGCATCAAGCGCGAGTTCCCCGAGGCCAAGACGACCATGGGCGCCTCGAACTTCTCCTACGGCCTGCCCAAGCGTGCGGAGATCAACCGCACCTTTCTCGCCACGGCGATCACCCACGGCCTCGATTCGGCCATCTGTGACCCGACCCGGCCGAGCATCCGCCGGGCGCTGGTCCTCGGCGGCTTGATCGCCGGCCAGGATCGCCACTGCCGCCGCTACAACCGGGCCGTCAAGCGCGGCCTGTTCGACTGACCGAAGGACATCGATGACTCAGGATGATCAGTACCGTGCGGGCACCCGGGTCGCACCTGCGACCCGGCTCGACGCACAGCGCCTCGACGCCATCCATGCTGCCTCCATGGCCATCCTCGACGATCCCGGGATCGTCTGCTTCAACGAACGCGCCGCCGACGCTTTCGCCGCCGCCGGCTGCCCCGTCACCCGCGACGAGACCGAGGGCGCCTGGAAGGTCCGCCTGCCGGAGCAGGTGGTGATGGACGCCGTCGCCTCGGCGCCCTCGCAGGTGGTGCTCGGCGCGCGCGATCCGGCCAAGCGACTGCTGCTCGACGCCGAGCAGCCGCGGGTCTACTTCGGCACCGGCTCGGAGACCAACCAGGTGCTCGAGGCCGAGATGGTCGACTTCGCCGCCACCGATGGCTCCGGCCGCACCTGCACCCGGCCGGTATTCACACCACAGCAGGGTTCGGTCGCCCGGCTGTGCGATTCCGCCCGGCTGTGCAACGACCTCGAGCACGTCGATTTCTTCATCCGCAACGTCAACATCCAGGACCCGGGGATCACCGAGGCCAACAAGGACGTCAACGTCTTCCTTGCCAGCCTGCTGTACATGACCAAGCACGTCCAGGCGGGGCTCTCCCGCATCGCCGCGCTCGACGACGTGCTGACCATGGCCGAGATCATCACCGGCGGCCCGGAGGCGCTGAAGGACAACCCGCTGGTCTCCTTCATCGCCTGCCTGGTCAAGAGCCCCTTGCAGATGGTCGAGGACACCACCGACAAGGTCTTCGCGATCTGCGGCAAGGGCATGCCGCTGGTGGTCTCGTCCTCGCCACAGGGCGGGTCCACCGCGCCGATCCAGGAAGAGGGCATGGTCGCCCAGATCAATGCCGAGATCCTCGCCGGCGTCACCCTCTCGCAGCTGATCAACCGCGGCACCCCGGTGCTCTACGGCGCGGTGCCGGTGCGCGCGCGCCTCGATACCCTGCACGACCTCTACGGCGCGCCGGAATTCATCCACTACAACATCGACTGCATCCAGATGGCGCGGCGCTACGGCCTGCCCTGCTACTCGACCGCCGGCGTCGCCGACCACGCCGCGCCGGGGATGCAGGTCGCGGTGGAGAAGCTGTTCTCGCACCTGGCCATCGCCCAGGCCGGCGCGCAGTACGTCCACTACGCCTTCGGCCTGCTCGACCGTACCAACCTGTTCTGCCCGCTGCAGGCGGTGATCGACAACGCCAACGTCGGCGTGGTCAAGCAGATCATCCGCCAGCCGGTGTTCGACGACGCCGCGGTCGAATCGGCCGTTGGCGAAGTGCGCAAGGTGATGGGCTCCGGCAGCCGGCTCTACGCGCGCCAGATCCGCAAATACCGCCGGCTCGGCCTGGTCTCCCCGCCCTACCCGCTGGAGAGCGAGGGCGAGGACGACGCGGTTTTCGCCAAGGCCGCCGAACGCCTGGCCGCGGTGCGCGCCGGGCCGGGCGAGCGGCTCGATGCCGCGACCGAGAAGACCATTCGCGACCGGGTGCCGGGTCTCCTGCCGGCCGACCACTTCCAACCCTGAGGAATCGAGGACCATGGACACAGCTGCACTGCTGGAACAGATCAAGCAACACACCATTCTCGGCCACATCGATGCCGACGACGAAGGCATCGACGGCGATCTCGAAGGTCAGCCCGGCGTGGTCGAGCTGGTCGACCAGGCCCTGGCGGCCAAGGTCCCCGGCCAGGAGATCATCAACGCGCTTTCGGCCGGCATGGAAGAGGTCGGCCGGCGCTTCGAGGCCGGCGACTACCTCATCCCCGACATGATCGCCAGCGCCGAATGCGTCGGCTCGGCGATGGACACCCTCGAGCCGGTGCTCGGTGAAGAGGCGGTCGCGGGCAAGGGTCGGATCGTGCTCGCCACCGTGCGCGACGACCTGCACGACATCGGCAAGAACATCGTTGCGGTGATGCTCAAGGGCGCCGGCTTCCACGTCATCGACCTCGGCATCAACGTTGGCGAGGACGACATCGTCAACGCGGCCAAGGAACACAAGGCCAGGTACATCGGCCTGTCGGCGCTGCTGACCTCGACGATGGTCAACATGGAGGCGGTGATCAACCGGCTCAACGAGGCCGGCCTGCACGAGTCGGTCAAGGTGATCGTTGGCGGCGCGCCGGTGACCGCCGAATTTGCCGACAAGATCGGTGCCGACGCCTACGCCCACGATGCCTTCGACGCGATCGAGAAGCTCGACGCGCTCAACCCCGCATGAAGTCGGCGTACGATCAGGCTGCGACCAGCGGGCGCTACGAAGGCCGTGGCGCCCTGCTGGGAAAATACGACCACGTCCGCATCCACTGGGAAGAGGGCTTCTTCCGCCGCGAGCTCGATCACCAGCTGCGCCCCGCCGCCGGCGCCGCCGGCGCCCCGTTGCGGGTGCTCGACCTCGGCTGCGGCGGCGGTGACGGCCTCGCCTTCCTGCGCGAAACCCTCGACGAGGACCTGCACCGCCCGCTGGGCAGCTACACCGGCGTCGACATCGTCGACTCGTTGCTCGACCAGGCGCGCGAGCGCTTCGCCGAGAGCGACACCGTGCGCTTCCGCAAGGGCGACCTGAGCCAGGGCCTCCCGGTCGCGGCCGACGAACCGGCCTACGACCTCTACTTCGCCAGCTTCGGTACCCTCTCGCACCTCGATACCCCGACCACGGTGCGCCTGTTCGCCGACATCGCCCGCCACGGCGAGCCCGGCGCGCTGGTGGTCGCGGACTGGCTCGGCCGCTTCAGCTACGAGTGGCGCGACCTGTGGACCGGCACGCTCGACGACGACGTGTGGATGGACTACCGCATCAGCTACATCTACTCGCCCGAGGAGCGCGCCAGACGCCAGATCGATAGTTTCCCGCTGCGCCTCGTCGCGCCGCAGGAGGTCTCTGCCCTGGTCGCCGCCGCGGCGGAGCGCAGCGGTCGGCCGATCGAGGTGGTCGCGGTCAAGGATCGGTCGCTGCTCTGCGGCCGGCACATCGACACCGGCGAATACAACGGCAACCCGATGCCGCTACGCGAACAGCTCAACCGGCTGCATCACGACGGCGTCGACGCCGACCTCGACGCACTGCGCGTCGGTTTCCCGGCCATGGACCCGGCCGCACCGCAGGACACCTTTTTCCTCGCCCTCGCCACGGCCTGGAACGACCTGGTCGACTGCGCCGCAGCGCTGATCGCTGGCGACACCCCCGAGCCCGGCGGCGCGAACAGCGCCACCGCCAGCGGCCGCGAGGCCCTGCTCGCCGCCGCCCGCGAAGCGACCACCACCGGCGCCCAGCCACGCCCGGCGATCGAGTCCGCCCTCGCCTTCGCCCTGCGCGACCTCGAGCTCGCGCTGCAACAAGGCGGCGGCAACGGCCACGGCCTCGTCGCGGTCCTGCGCCTCGGCTGACGTAGGACGCCTACACGACGCGTCTGCCGACGCTACGCGCACGCACCGCCGCTCCATCAGCGGCGGTGCGTGTGTTTCGGTCTGCGGCCACCCGTTGCGCTGTCTCACGCCCGCGCGCGTCGCTGCCCAGCACGTCGCGGCTGTACAGGCGTGGGCCGCGGCGGCAATTCGGGCTTCACAACCGCGATTCCCCGCCACCCTATGCGCGGCTTACAAGGCGAGGTCGTCAGTGGGACGCCACCCGTCGGGTAGCCAACCACCTTCACACTCTCTTTTCGAAAGGGACCGAATGACAGCTCCGACGAAGCACGCCAAGTTGCTCGCCTGGGTCGACGAAGTCGCCGCCATGTGCAAGCCCGACCAGATCGAATGGGCCGATGGCACCACCGAGGAATACGACCGCCTCTGCAAGCTCATGGTCGATGCCGGCTGCGCGACCAAGCTCAACGAGGAGAAGCGTCCGAACAGCTACCTGTTCCGCTCCGACCCCTCCGACGTGGCGCGCGTCGAAGGCCGCACCTACATCGCCTCCAAGAAGGAGGAGGACTGCGGCCCGACCAACAAGTGGATCGATCCCGACGAGCTCAAGCCCACCATGAAGGAACTGTACGACGGCTGCATGAAGGGCCGTACGATGTACGTGATCCCCTTCAGCATGGGTCCGATCGGCTCCGACATCGCCAAGATCGGCATCGAAATCACCGACAGCCCCTACGTCGTCGTGAACATGCACATCATGGCCCGCGTCGGCACCAAGGTGCTCGAGGTCCTGGGTGACGACGGCGAGTACATCCCCTGCCTGCACTCCGTCGGCGCCCCGCTGGAAGAAGGCCAGGAAGACGTGCCGTGGCCCTGCGCCCCGGTCGAGAAGAAGTACATCTCGCACTTCCCCGAAGAGAACCTGATCTGGTCGTTCGGCTCCGGCTACGGCGGCAACGCGCTGCTGGGCAAGAAGTGCCTCGCGCTGCGCATCGCCTCGGCCATGGCGCGCCGCGAAGGTTGGATGGCCGAGCACATGCTCATCCTGCGCCTCACCAACCCCGAGGGCCGCCAGTACCACATCGCCGCCGCTTTCCCTTCGGCCTGCGGCAAGACCAACCTCGCCATGCTCCAGCCGACCATCGAGGGCTGGAAGTGCGAGTGCGTCGGCGACGACATCGCCTGGATGAAGATCGGCGACGACGGCCGTCTCTACGCCATCAACCCCGAGGCCGGCTTCTTCGGCGTCGCCCCGGGCACCAGCGAGAAGTCGAACCCGATGGCTCTGGCCAGCGTCGAGCGCGACGCCATCTTCACCAACTGCGTCCTGACCGACGACGGCGACGTGTGGTGGGAGGACATGGGCGTCGAGTGCAAGCACGGCATCGACTGGAAGGGCAACGAGTGGACGCCCGAGTCGGGCGAGAAGGGTGCGCACCCGAACGCCCGCTTCACCGCTCGCGCCGACCACTGCCCGGTGATCTGCCCCGACTGGGAAGATCCCAAGGGCGTGCCGATCGACGTGTTCGTCTTCGGCGGCCGCCGCACCAAGGTCATGCCGCTGGTGCACCAGGCCATGAATTGGGACCACGGCGTGCTCATGGGCGCGACCGCCGGTTCCGAGGCCACCGCTGCCGCGCTCGACGTTGCGCAGGCCATGCGTCGCGACCCGATGGCGATGAAGCCGTTCATCGGTTACCATGCTGGTGACTACTTCCAGCACTGGTTCGAGATGGGCGACAAGCTCGGCGACAAGGCTCCGGGCATCTTCTACGTCAACTGGTTCCGCAAGGACGAGAACGGCAAGTTCATCTGGCCGGGCTTCGGCGACAACAGCCGCATCCTCAAGTGGATGTGCGAGCGCGTGGACGGCAAGGTCGGCGCGGTCGAGACCCCGATCGGCCTGATGCCGAAGAAGGAAGACCTGGACCTGACGGGTCTGGATCTGCCCGACGAGAAGCTCGACGAGCTGCTCGCGGTCGACGCCTCGGCCTTCAAGGCCGAGATCCCGGAAGTCGAGCAGTACCTCGGCACCTGCGAGCCCAAGCTGCCCGAGCGGATGAAGGTCCAGGTCGAGGAGTGGAAGAAGCGCCTCGGCTGAAAAATACGCACGCACAACGCGTACGCTTCATGAATCACCCCCCGCGAGCGAGCTCGCGGGGGGTGGTCTTGTTTCGGGCTTTCGCCGATGCGTGGGTCAGCGTGCCGCGTGGGGCGCGTAGCGATTGGCGAGCGGCGAATGGCGAGCGGCGAGCGGCGAGTCGCGAGCGGCGAGTCGCGAGTCGCGATTGGCGAACCGCGAACTGCGAGTCGCGATTGGCGGGTAACGAGCAGCGAGCGGCGGACTGCGTTCCGCTATTCGCTATTCGCTATTCGCTATTCGCTTCTCGCTTCTCGCTTCTCGCTTCTCGCTTCTCGCTTCTCGCTTCTCGCTTCTCGCTTCTCGCTTGTCGCTTGTCGCTTGTCGCTTGTCGCTTCTCGCTTGTCGCTTCTCGCTTGTCGTGGGTCCCCTCAGACCGCGCGCTACACCGTTACCGTCATTTCCGGGCACGCCACATGCGGGTCGACGCGCAAGCTGCGGCAACGCGTTTGGCCGCGTGCGTCGCGCCAGCGGGCGATGTAGTCGCCGTGGAATACCCGGCCGTCGACACAACCGTTGGCGTCGGTGGTCGTTTCGATACGGCTGTGCCACTCGTGGTTGATCAGCTTGTCGAGCGCGCGGTAGAGGCTTGAGGGTACGTAGCCGCGGCGGTCGAAGAACTCGCTGCCGCCCCAGTAGGTGATGTGCTCCACTGCCGGGTGGCCGAAGGCTACGGTGTAATAATCGGCGACGTAGCGGTCGCGCGACGCGAGCTTGGCGTCCTCGGCGAGCTCGGTCTTGGGGCAGCCCTTGAGGTGGGCCCAGAACTCCGAGACCTGCAACGGCAGGCCCGGCCCGGCGAGCTCGTCGAGCGTCGCCCGCACCGCGGTCATCGGGTACCACTTGCCCACGTGAGCCTGGGTGCCGAGCGCGTCGGGCGCCGCGCCGCGCGCGATCAGCGCCTCGGCCAGCTCGACGAAGCGCCGCCGTTGCTGCGCCGCGGTCACGCCCTTCATGTCGGTGAAATCGACCTCCAGGCCGTAATCGTTGATCACGTAGCGGCCGTCCGGATCGGCATCCTTGGCCCAGCCCACCGCCGGTTCGATGTACGAGAGCATCTCCTCGAGTGGCTCGAGATGCGGCCAGTCGCGCTGCGCGAGATTGCGCAACGAGGGCTCCCACAGCGCCTCGTTGACCAGGTCCCAGAGCTTGACCCGCCCGCCGACGGCGCCGATCAGGCTGCGGCAGTTCTCCTCGACCAGCCGCAGCTGACGCTCGTAGTCATAGCGCTGCGCCCACTTCGGCACCGCCTTCTCCACCGTCCACACCAGCGGATGGCCGCGCACCCGCAGCCCCTTGGCCAGCGCCCAGTCGATCTCGGCGAGAAAGGTGCTCAGCACCCGGCGCCCCTCGAGGTGCTCGATCGGCTGATGCCACTTCTCATCCCAGTAGCACTTGGCCGTGGTGCAGTTGAACAGCTCGCAGAACAGCGCGTTGCGCGCGGCGATCGCCGGATCGCTCTCGGCGGCCAGGGTGCTCGCCCCCGACAGCCCGAAGTCGAAGGCATGATCGACCTGATCGATCTCCACCGCCAACCCCGCCTGCGCCTGCCCCGCGGCATCGACGAAGCGCCACCGCACCGGCGCCATCCGATGCGCCGCGATCCCCGCGCGCGCCTCCTCCAGCACCGCGGCCCGGACCTCCGGCTCCTCGTTGATGATCAACTCCTTCTCGGCGGCCCACTCCTCGCCCTCGTGAATGGTCTGCTTCGCCATGACGCTCTCCTCGCTTTCGGCCCGCCATGGTCACCCACCGCCCGCGGGGGCAACCCCTGGTTGGGGGCGGGGGACGCAGCATCAGTAGCGCGCCCGCCGACCCATGTGTGCTCTCCTTCAGAGGGGGCGCTGCCCCCTCGCGCGCTCACGCGCATCCCAGCTGCGCTTGCTCCTCGCTTCGCTGCGGGGCTGCGCTTGCGCTACGTCGGCCCGGTGGCCCC
>JBEPXK010000050.1:0-12934 GCA_041641915.1 Planctomycetota bacterium | reverse complement strand
CCTTCTCGTAGGTGTCCGAGGCGGGAGCGGTCGGCGGGGGGATGTCGATCGGCTGCTGGCTCTGGGCCTCCGGCGGCGGTGCCGCCATCGTTGGGGCCGCGGCGCTGGCGTCTGGCGGCGGCGCGAGTTCGGGCATGGTGCCGATGGCCGGCGCCGGCGGCGGCCCGCCGGGTTCCGGTTCGTAGCTCGGCGGCGGCGGGGCCTGCTCGGGCAGCGGGCTGGGGAAGGCGAAGGCCTCTTGGGAGGGCGGCGGCGGTGCGGCCGAAGCCGGTGCCTCCATGGTCGGCAGCGTCTCCTCCGGATCGCTGTCCACCCCGGCCGCCGCAACCGCGCCCGAAGCGCTGGCGCCGGTGGCCAGGCCGCCGCGGCGCGGCACCCAGGACGTATGCTGCGAGCCGCCAAGGCCGGTGATCGCGTCGTCCGCGGCGAGGTGGCAGGCGAGGCCGAGGGCGACGGTGAGCGCGGGGGCGTTGGCGTCGAGACTGTGGAGGTCGTACTTGCTCGGGGTCAGGTCGAGCCCGCCGCAGGGATCGAAGACCTGGACCGGCCGGCCGAGGATGTTGCCGAGCACGTCGGGCATGGTCGGCAGCAGCGCCGAACCGCCGGAGAGCACCACGCGGCCGACCTCCTCATCGAACTGTCCTTCGACGTAGTCGAAGGACAGACGGATCTCGTTGGCCAGGTCCTCGAAGGCGGGCATCGCGGCGTCGACCAGGGCCTCGAGGGTCTCATCGGTGTCGGGGTTGAGCTTGATGTTCTCGATTTCGTCGGCCTGCTCGTTGAAGGCGCGGACGATCGAGTCGGTGATCTCATTGCCCGCGAGGTAGATCTCGCGTTGGAACAGCGGCCGTTCGCCCTTGACGATCGCGACCCAGCTCTTGGTCGCGCCGATGTCGACCAGGGCCACGGTCTCCTCGTCGGGCTGCTCCGGCGGCCGGTCGTCGTCCTCGTCGGCGGGCTCGGGCGCCACGGCCCGCTGCGGGCCGAGGGTCCAGTAGGCGTTGCATAGCGCGAACACGTCGACGTCGATGACCTGGGGCGTGATCCCGGCAGCCTGGAGCATGCTGATGTGGTCCTCGACGAAGCCACGGCGCACGGCGACCAGCAGCACCTGCTGATTGGGCGAATTGGCCTCGCGCGGAGCCGGCGGCAGGATGTGGCAGTCGAGTTCGACCTCGTTGACGTCGAAGGGGATGTACTTGTCGGTCTCTTTGGCGATGTGGCCGCGCAGTTCCGCGTCGCCCAACTTCGGGGTCTCGACCTGACGCACGATGACCGAACGGCCGGAGACCGCGCTGACCACGTTGCGCGGCTTGAGGCCCATGTGGTCGAGCACGTGGCGGGTGATCAGCGAGGGGTCCTGGTCTTCGACGCGCATGTGCGAGTAGCCGACCAGGCTCAGCCGGCCCTTGTTGTTCTGCAGCGCGACCGCCTTGACCGACCAGGTGCCGACATCAAGGCCGACGAAGACCTTCGAGCTTCCGAACATGCCGTTCTCCTTGCGCTCGGCCGGGCGAGGGTTGTATTCTCCTCGCGTAGCCGGCGGAGCATCCGACCAGCACTCTATCTATCCCCGATGCGCTGTCATCTGCAAGGACGAACTGGCCCGGTGCCGTAAGGCACGCTCACTCGTTGTCGCCCGCGGCCTCGTCGCCCGCCTCCGACGGCTGGTCGTCGTCTGCTTCCGGCGCGGCATCGCTCGCGGTGGCGGTCCAGCGGCCGACGGTGATCGTCATCTCGTTGGTTTGGGCCACGCCCTGACCGAGCGCCTCGCCGGTGACGGTGAAGGCCAGCTGGGTGCGCCGTCGCAGTAGCGCGCCGTCGCGCAGGACCGCCTCGCCGGATCCCTCGAGCCCGGTGATCTGCATCGTCACCGGCTTGGGTCGGGCGTGGACGCTGACGCTGGCCGTCTCCTGCGGCAGGTGGAGGGTGAAGCGATCGCCCTGCCAGCGGCGTTCGACCGTGGTGCTCAGCGGATGGCCCAATGGTATCGCTTCGGCCGCGCCGCGCGGTAGCGAGAGGATCGCCGTCCACCGGCGCGCGAGCGCCGGCTCGCCGTAGACCACGGTGGCGTCGGGGGTCAGCTTGCGGGTGGCGAAGCCGGCCGGGAACAGGGCCTGGGCGCGTTCGACCACCTGCTGCCAGCCCGCGACCGCGATCACCGTGCCGGTGGCGCGTTCGACCGTCAGCGTCAGGGGGACGCGGTCCTGGGCCAACAGACCGGCGAGCAGGGGGTGCGGCGGGTCCGCGTCATCCCGGGCACGGCTGTCGATCGTCACGTCGATCCCCGGTCCGCGATGCCGCGCCTCGATACGGTAGATCTTGGCCAGTAGGGTCACGGTCTCGGCATCCTGCTCGAGCCCCTTGAGCATGAACAGCCAGTCGCGGGTGGTGGTGAAGCGCAACTCGTCGCCGGCGCTGCGCCAGCGCTGGACCGCTTCGCAGTGGTAGCGGAAGACGTGCAGCGTCCCCGGCGTGATGTCGTAGCCGGTGCCGGCCTGCTCCGGGGCATCGGCCGGGAGGTCCGGCGCTTCGCCGGCCCGCAGGCCCGGGGCGACGAGGGCGGTGAGGAGCAGGAGCAAAGGCAGGTGGCGGACCATCAATGGTTCCGTTCGATGATGAAACGCCCGAGCTGGGCGAGGTCACTTCCGGCCAGGCCGACGGCGTCGAGTTGGGCCGTGGCCTCGTCGTGCAGGGCCCGGGCGCGCGCACGCGCGGCGTCCACCCCGTGGAGCGAGACGTAGGTCAGCTTGCCGGCTTGCGCGTCCTTGCCCGGGGTCTTGCCCAGGGTCGCGGCGACGGTGGTGCAATCGAGGATGTCGTCGGTGATCTGGAAGGCCAGACCCATGGCCCGGCCGTAGGCCGCGAGCCGGGTGCGCAGCGCCTCGTCGGCGCCGACGGCGATGGCGCCGAGCTCGCAGCTGGCCTCGAGCAGGGCCGCGGTCTTGCGCGCGTGGATGCGCTCGAGCCGGGCGGCGTCGGCGTCGGCGGCACCACGACCGTGCTCGGCATCGAGATCTTCCTGCTGTCCGCCGACCACGCCCAGGCTGCCGGCGGCAGCGGCGAGGCAACGCACCGCGGTGGCGCCGCAATCGGCGCAGGTCTGCAATGCCAGGGTCAGCAGGGCATCGCCGACGAGGATGGCGGTGGCCTCGTCGAACGCCACGTGGCAGGTCGGCCGGCCGCGGCGCAGGTCGTCGTTATCCATCGCGGGCAGATCGTCGTGGACCAGGGTGTAGGTATGCAGCAGTTCCACCGCGGCCATCGCCGGGATGCAGCGCGATTCGGTGGTCGGGCTGTCACCCGCTGCGGCCAGACCGCTGGCCAGCACCAGGGCCGGACGCACCCGCTTGCCGCCAGCGAGCACGGCGTAGCGCATCGCCGTGTGCAGGCGTTCCGGGGCACGGGTCGTCGGCGGCAGGACCGCCTGGAGCGCGGTGTCGGCGATATCACAAGCCCGTTCGAGGATGCCACCCATGTCGCCGCGAGTGTCGCGTCGGCGCGCGCGGCGCAAGCCCGGCATGGATTCTGTGCCGGTTCCCGGCGGGGGTAGTCGTGGACTGCCGCTCGAAGCGGCCTAGGTTGCTTCCTCGCCAGCGAGCCGGGAAGCGCGAAACCCGCGCGCGGTTGCGGCGTCACCGTCACGAGGAGGAACCGGTGCGTATTGCAGTGCTGTTGTCCGTGTCCTTGGGTTGTGCCACCGTCCCGCTCGCGGCCGCCGAAGCCGAAGCCGAACTCGGGGCCGAGCCGGCGCCGGCCGAGCAGCCCGCAGCGTTGGTCGAGCGTGAACGCGAGCGCGATCCGGTCGGCGAACGGGTGCATCAGCTCGTGCGCCAGGGTAGCTACACCATCACCGACCTGCGCGTGCGCGTGGGCAACGCGGTGCCGGTGAAGGAAGCCCGTATCGGCGGCTATCACGACGACGATCGCGGTATCACCGTTGACCAGACGCGCGCGGCCGCATCGCAGTTCAGCTTCCGTGGTGAAGGCCAGTACACGATCACGCATCTGGGCTGGGGCAACGAACACCTGCGCGCCGGGTGGTGCATCGGCGCCGGTGTGGCGATCGATTCGCACCGCGGCGACGTGTACAACGTCGACGAGAGCATCGGGCCCTCGCGCGATGTCTCGCAGCGGATCCGGGTCGATGCGCTGTCCGGCACGCTGATGGTCGGCGGCGCGGTGCGCTTCGACGTCGGGCGCTGGCACGGCCTGCTGCCGCGTACGGTCCAGCTCGAGTTCGGGCCCTTCGTCGCCGCCGGCCCCTGTCTGGCCCAGGTCGACGGGGTCAGCCACAATACCAGCGATCTCGGCGGCTACCTGCGCTACGGCGCGCTGCTGGCCAGCAGCTTCGCGGTCGCCGAGGACGCCCGGTTCGAGCTGGCGGTGTCCTACCAGGCTTTCAGCGCCGAGGTCGAGTGGGACCACACCGATTCTTCGACCATCGAAGGCCAGGGCGTGGCACTGAGTCTCGGCGCGATCTTCGAACTGTGAACCCGCGCAGCGCCGTACGGCGCCGCGACCACTGCTGGAGAGCGATCATGCCGAGCGTTGTGCGCGCTTCCTGTCTTGCCCTGCTCGCGGCCTGCGTCAGCGCCGCCGAGCCCGCCGCCGATCCGGGCGCGCAGTCCGCCCCGCCCCGCCCGCGGGTGACCATCGCCACCGACGCCGGCGCTATCGTCTGCGAGCTGTTCCCGGAGCAGGCGCCGCAGACCGTGCGTACCTTCCTCGACCTGGCCACCGGTCAGCGGGAGTGGACCGATCCGGCCACCGGGGCCCCGGTGCGGCGTCCGTTCTACGACGGGCTGATCTTCCACCGGGTGATCAAGGGCTTCATGATCCAGGGCGGCTGCCCCTTGGGCACCGGTACCGGTGGCCCCGGCTTCACCTTCGCTGACGAGATCAACGCCGCGAGCCTCGGGCTCAATGAGGCGAAACTGCTCGCCGGGCAGGGCCTGCATCCGCACGTCCGCTATCCGCCCATGATGGGGCAGGCGCGGAACTGGCTCAGCGAGCGCATGGGCGATTCGGCTGCAGCCGTGCTCAGGCAACAAGACCCGGCCGCCGCGCGTCAGGCGCTGCAGCAGGAGCTCGCCAGCTTCACCTTGCGCGAGTTCTATGATCACCTCGGCTACAATTATGACGATAGCCTGCCGGCGTCGACGCGGCCCAAACGGTCTTATCTCGCGATGGCCAACACCGGGCCGGACACCAACGGCTCGCAGTTCTTCATCCTCGTCGGCGATGCGCCGCACCTGACCGGCAAGCACACGGTCTTCGGCCGCGTGGTCACCGGCATGGCGGTGGTCGATGCGATCGCGGCCGGCGCGGTCGATCCCCAGCGTTTCCGTCCACGCGAGCCGGTCACCATCCGCAGTATCCGACCGGTGCGCGCGGCAGAGGGGGAATCCGGCGACGGCGCTGCGAGCGACGGCGCCGATGCCGAGCCGGAGGCCGGTGCTGATGCGGAACCGGAGGCCACCGCCGACGCGGAGCCGGAACCGGACGCCGAATAGGATCGATCGCATGGTCGACGTAGCGGACCCACGCGTCAGGCCCAGGTCGATCCGCTACCTGTTCGTCGCCGCCGCGGCCGCGCGAGTGCTCGCCGCCGTCGCTCCGACCGGGTTCAAGCTCATCGCGCTCGCTGTCTACTGCGACGGCGTCGCAAGCAACGACCCCGATCTCGGCCCCGAATACCATCTGGAACCGGGCGACCCGGATTGGGCCCGCCAGTCGGAATCGCTCATCGATCAGACGGGGTACCCCGACGAGCGCCCCGACTGGGAGCGCGAGGCCAACCGCACCCGCTGGTAGCAGGTTGGCGGCGTCTGGCCCAGCGCATGGCGGGCCGACGGGCGATGTGGCGGCGCGATCGCGACCCGAGCGCACGCGCGATTTGGCCTTCGAGTGGGATGATGCCTTCGGTCGAGGAGGGGCTCCATGGCTTGGCGACGATGGTTGGGGGTCATCCTGATCGGCATGGCGGGCATCTGGTTCGCCGGCATGTTCCTGGTCGGCTTCCTGCCCCTGTCGGTGGCAGCACGTGGCTGGCTCGCCCTCGCCTGCTTCATCCTGATGGAAGTCAGCTTCTGGGCCGGCACCCTGATCATCGGCAAACAGGTGGTGGCCCGCTGGTGGCATCGCTGGCGCAAGCGATCAGCGCCCGGCGAGGAAGCTCAGGAGCGGCGAGCGGCAGAAGAGCCAGAGCTTGACCGTCCACGGCCGCGTGGTCCCGACGACGATCCGTACCGGTGAGCGGCCAGCGCGCCTCCGCATCGGTCCGGGGCGGGGGCGGCCCGATCGGGGTGGTGTCGGGGTCGAGCGGGCACCGACTGGCCCCGCGCCGGGCGCGGCCTACCCTGGCGCGCCGTGATCGGAGGCTCGTATGTCCTGTCCCCTCGCACTCGTCATCGACCCGGATGCCAGCGGCGCGCTGCGGCTCGAGGCCGTCGCCGGTGATGACACCGACGGGCGGCTGGCCTGGCAGCTGGAGCTGACCGCCGGGGCCGACGGTTTCGTCGGCCGGGCCGCGTTGGTCTTACCGTTGGCGCCCGGTCCGCGGCCGTGGTTCCTGTTCCCCGGGTTCTTCTATGGCAGCGGCCGCAGCGATCCGGTGCTGCATTATCCCGCGCTCGCGCCGGAGGGCGATGGCGGCGATGCGGACCCGTGGGCCAGTGCGCACTGGGATTTCGCCCTCGATCGCGGCGCCTTCCCGGTACTGCTCGCCTGGCGCGAGCAGCGGTGGTGTGGCGTCGAGGTCGCCCCGCATTACCGGCTGCAGCGCGCCGACGGGGCTCCGGCCGGGCCCGCGCACTGGGGCGACAGCGAGCCGCAGGTCGGGCTCGGGCTGAGCTGGGAGGGCACGGCCGCTGGCGGGGCGCTGCGGATCAACCTTCCAGCCAACGAGGCGCCACGGCGTCACGCGCGCTGCGTGCGCGATGCAGCCACCGCACGGCGGCTGCGGTTGGAGCCGGGCGACCGGATCGTCCTGCACTGCGGGGTGTGGGAGCGCCCCGGCACGGCCCACGGCTACCAGCCGATCCTCGAACGGGTCTACGCCGGGTTGCGTCCGGCGCATCCACCGGCCGATGCGGCGAGCCATGCCGAGCTGGCCGATTGCGCCGCCGATGGACTGCTCGACTGGCACTGGGTCGAGGATCCGGGCTACATGGTCTACACCGCGGCCTTCGACCGCAGCGTCGAGTTCAACGCCAACAACAAGGGCACCAGCCTCGGTTGGCATTTCGAAGCGCTCGGTTTCGTCGGTGGTTTCCCGGTCGCCTTCGGCCTGCTGTGGCACGACGCGCAGCGTGGCCATCCGGCGGCGCGCGCGGTGGCCGAACGCATGCTCGAGCGCTTCTGCGACGAGGCCCCCAGCGAGTGGGGCTTCTTCCGTACCAGCTACCACCCGGGCCGTGCGCAGACGCGCAACGGTAGTTTTCCCAATCCTGCGCCCACCGGTGCGGCCAACGACGACCCCAGCGGCGAGACCCCGTTCTACGGTTCCTGCTGGCAGGGCGATCAGTGCCTCGCTCACGCGCGCACCACCGCCGACGCCAGCCTGTACCTCGCGCGCTGCCTCGCGCTGCTCGGCCCCCAGCACCCACGTTACGATGCCTGGCGCAGGTCGCTACGGCGCAGCCTGGAGGCCGCGCTCTCGGTGCAGGATGCGGCCGGCCGCTTCGGCCAGCTCTACGACCTCTGCCGCCGCGCGGTGGCGCAGGCGGAGGGGGCCGGTGGCTTGTTGTGGATCGTGGCCATGGACCGGGCGATTCCGCTGTTTGCCGACGATCCGACCTTTGTCGCCGCGCTCGAAGCGGCCATGCGCCGCGCTGGCGTAGGCTACGCGCCCGACGTGGAGGCGGAGTACATCTGCGGCGCGCCGGAGGACGTCCGGCTCGCCCCGACCAGCGAGGACGGCTACAACGCGATCATGGCCTACGCCGCACTGCACCGCCGCTGCGGCAGCGCGCGCGACCGCGAGCTGCTGCAGCGCGCGGCCGACTGGACCCTGACCTGGCGCAAGGCCTACAACGTGCGTTTCGCTGCGCGCAGCGCGCTGGCCCATGCCGATTTCCGCACCTGCGGCGGTGATTTCGCCAGCGCGCACAACAACCATCTCCATGTCTACGGCTGCAACTGCCTCGCCGATCTCCACTATCTCGCGCAGCTCAGCGGCAACGACTACTACGCCCGCCGCGCCGACGACCACTTCGCGTTCACCGCCCAGCTGCTGTGCCTGGATCCGGGGCAATGGAACGGCCAGCGGGGGATGATGACCGAGCAGTTCTACACCAGCGATTGGTCGATCTGGGGCGGCTGGGATCCGGGCCCGGCGCATCGGCAGAAGGGGACCTGGATGGGCTTCTCGCACGTCTGGTGCATCAACATGATCCTGCTCGGACTCGAGCAGCTCGAGCAGGCCGGCCGCCTGGAGTTCTGAGATGGCTGCGGGCCCCGGCGCACACGAGCGGGAACCGGCGGAGGAATTACCGGACTGCGATCCCTTCGCCGACGGCCTGCCGGCGGAGGATCTACCTCAGGTCCGTCGTCCGCTCGAGATCGTCGAAGCGCCGCCGCCGCCGCGCGTCGTGACGACGGTCGATCCGCAGGCGGCCGAGCGTGAGCTGATCGCCGAGGCGCGGGCCGAGCGCCTGCAGCGCGAGTTGCAGCAGGAGTATCTGAGCAAACGGGAGCGCCGCCGGGCCAACACCGCCGGGGGCATCGGATTGGCCGTCGGCGCCGTGGCCTCGCTCGCCGTGGATCAGGCCGGGTGGTTCGCCACTTCGCTCTACGCGCTGCACCTCGGTGCGGCGCTGTGGGCGGTGGCCCGGCTACGGCTGGGTGCGCCGGCGGCGATGGGGTTGCTCGGCGGGGGAGTGGTGGCGCTCGGTTTCGCGTTCGCGCCCGGCCACGGCGTGGGGCCCTTCGCCATCGCGGTCTGGCTGGCGTACCTGGTCATCGCCTGGCTGGTGACCTTCGGCCACGAGAAGCGGCTCTGAGGCGGCCCCAACGCAGCGGCCCGGATGGCAGAACCATCCGGGCCGCTGCGGATCGCGCGCGCTGCGCTGCTTCAGGCCTTGGCGGCGCGCTTCTTGGCCGCGGCCTTCTTCTTGGCTGGCTTCTTGGCTGGCTTCTTGCGGGTGCCGTCCTGGCTGGTCTTCGGTCCGGCGAGGTTCTCGGCGATGTCGATGGTCGACTGCAGTTTCTTGGTCTCGCGCTGCAGCGCCTCGACCTTGTCGGTCTGCTCCCAGGGGAACTTCTTGCCGCCGAAGTGACCGTGGTAGGCGGTCTCGCGATAGATCGGGTTGAGCAGGTCCAGCCCGTCGATGATGCCCTTGGGCGTGAGCTTGAACACGCGGCGGATCGCGTCGGAGATGATCACCTCGTCCACCGTGCTGGTGCCGAAGGTGTCGACCTTGACGCTGACCGGATCGGCGACGCCGATGGCGTAGGCCAGCTGGATCTCGCAGCGGTTGGCCAGTTTGGCCGCGACCACATTCTTGGCGATGTAGCGGGCCACGTAGGCGGCGGAGCGGTCGACCTTCGAGGGATCCTTGCCAGAGAAGGCGCCGCCGCCGTGGCGACCCATGCCGCCGTAGGTGTCGACGATGATCTTGCGCCCGGTGACGCCGGCATCGCCGTGCGGTCCGCCGACGACGAACCGGCCAGTGGGGTTGATATGGAAGATGGTCTTGTCGTCGATCAGCCGCGCGGGGATCACCCGCTTGGCCATCGCGACCAGGTCGCGACGGATGGTGGCGAGCTTGGCGCTGGCCTTGTGCTGGGTGCTGATGACCACGGTGTGCACGCGCACCGGCCGGTCGTTGTAGTATTCGATCGTGACCTGGCTCTTGGCGTCGGGCAGGAGGTAGGGCAGCTTCTTCTTGCGGCGCAGCTTGGTCAGCTCGTCGAGCAGACGGTGCGAGAGGCTGATCGGCAGCGGCATGCAGTCGGGGGTCTCGTTGACGGCGTAGCCGAACATCAGGCCCTGGTCACCGGCGCCCTGTTCCTTGTGCAGACCGCTGCCTTCGGTCACGCCCATGGAGATGTCGGGGCTCTGCTGATGGACGCTGACCAGCACCGAGCAGCTGTCCGCGTCGAATCCGATCCCCGCCTCGGTGTAGCCGATCTGGCGGATGGTGTCGCGCACCACCTGCTGGTAATCGACGTGGGCCTTGGAGGTGATCTCGCCGGCGAGGACGACCAGGCCGGTGGTCACCAGGGTCTCACAGGCCACGCGAGCCTGCGGGTCCTGGGCGAGATGGGCGTCGAGGACGGCGTCGCTGACCTGGTCGGCGACCTTGTCGGGATGGCCCATGCTGACGGATTCGGAAGTGAACAGGCTGTGGGTCATGGCGTGCTCCGCTCTATCGGTCTATCGTGATGGAGCGATAGGCTAGGTGGCATCACGGGTATGTAAACGGTCAAGCGCGCGGCGGCGGGTGGGCCTTGTACATGCCTTGCGCGCCCGGTGGCTCGATCGGGGGGCCGTGGTCGCGCGCCGGGCAGCTCGTGCGCGGGTGCGCGGCGGCAGGCGGCAGGCGACCGGCTGGAGCTTGTCCATCGGCGGCAGCAGCTAAGGTCCGGGCATGCCGCGTCGTGCCATCGCCGCTTTCTCGTTGTGCGTGGTCCTCGGCCTGCTGGTGCAGGCCGGCTCCATGATCTATCTCGCCTACGATGGCGTTGAGCAGGAATGGTTGTTCCTCAGTATCGCCGGCCTCGTGGCCCTGGCCGGAGTTGCCGCGATGTTCGCGCAGTGGCAGCTCGGCATCGATGCTCGTTGGCGCGAGCGGACCTTCCTCGCGGTGGAACTGCTCGGCGGCGTGCTGGTCACCGCCCAGTTGTTCGCGCTGTTCGTCTGATACGCTATCAGGAACGCGGGCATCGCTGCCGACTGGTGGTTGGACCGCGCGTTGCGCCCCGAACCGCGCCTGCCGGGCATCGCCTGCCTCAGGCGGACCCGGTCTCGTGGACCGAGTCGTCGGCAACGAAAGCGCCGCGCTCGCCTTGGGGGCGGTCCTCGCCGATGGTGCTGTCGCGATCGGTCTGGTGTTCGATCTCGCTGTTGATCAGCGCGGCGAGGACGATGCAGGCCATGGTCAGCTGGAGCCAGAGCAGCAGGAGCACCAGGCCGGTCATCGCGCCGTAGATGCGGTCGGGGCGGGCCAGCTCGGTCACGTACCAGGAGAACAGGCCCGAGGCGAGCAGCCAGAGGATGGCGGCGAGGATCGATCCGCTCTGGATCCACCGCCAGCGCGGCGGGCGGCGGTAGGTGGCGTAGCGGGTGAGGATGGCCTGGACCCCGAGCAGCATCAGCGCGAGCAGCACCGTACGCATGGCCTCGGCGAGCCAGTGCCAAGCGATGGGGATGTTGACCCAGTCGAGCAGCGCCGGGGCCATGACCAGGAGGATGACCGAAAACACCAGGAACAGCGCCAACGCGACGCCGATGCCGGTGCCGATCAGGCGGACGAGGAAGATGTTGCGCTGCTCGCGCTGGTAATATACGCGGTTGAGTACCGCCATCAGGGCCAGGGTGCCATTGCCCAGGCTCCACAGGGCGATCAGGACGGAGATCCCCAGCCCCGTTCCCAGTTGCGCCGGCGAGGATTCGGCCAGGCGTTCGGAATTGGCGATGACCGTCTCGCGGATCTGCTCCGGGAGGAAATCGAGTGCCGATTCGAGCGCCGCAACCACCTGCTCCGGATCGGTGATCAAGCCGGTGAAAGCGGCCACGGCCACCAGCAGGGGGAAGAGCGTGAGTAGGGCGCGGAAGGCGAGCCCGGCGATGGCCACCGGCAGTTGCTCATCGAACCAGCGATGCCACACCCGGCCGAAGACCTGCTTCCAGCCGGGTTTGCCGATCTGGGTCGGCCAGTCGGCCCGTGCGCCCTGCGGATCGGGCGTGGACGCGTTCGTGTCACCCTGAACGCCCTGCTGCTCGGAGGCGGACGCGTTCGCGTCGGCGGGGTCCTCCTGTTGCTCGGGCGCGGAATCGTTCGCATCGCTCATGGCTTCAGCGCCGATCCGGGTTGCTGAGCGCCGTGCTGCGCCGCACGTCTATTCGCGCGTGATCAGCCAGGTGGCCAGACCGCCCGCGAGCAGGCCGAGACCGAAGGCCGAGGAGGTGAAGGTCAGCGGACGGCGGGCGATGGTCTCCTGGGATTCGCTGATCCCGTGGCGGACGCTGTCGCTGACCTTGTGCGTCGCGTTGGCCGCGCCCTCGCGCAGCGACTGCAGCCGGTTGCCCTTCAGTTTGCGGATCTCCTTGCGCAGTTCCTCCATCCGGTTCTCGAGTGTGCTCATGACATCGTTGCTGCTCATGGGGTCGCTCCCGCTCGTTCGCAGTTTCGGGTGAAGCGCAGGGGGGTCTCCCGCTGCGCGTGTGGAAAGCAATGCTAGATCCGCGTGCAGGCCGACAAACGGCTGTGAACCGTGGCGGCGATGTGCGGAGTATCAACGCCACAGCGGCACCGCTCTGGCTGCGTACGACGCGGTCGGGGCCCTGACGCATGGGGAGCACAGGTGATGGCGGAGACGCGCGACGAACAGCCCGGAAAGCGACCGGCTCACTGCCGGTGTTGTTTTCCCGCGCTGCGCCTGGTGGTCTACATCGCGGCGCTCGCCCTGGCCGTGGTCGCACGCAACGTGCTTCTGCTCGGCTTCGCCGCGGTGTTGATCGCGGTGTTGATCAACGCGGTGATCAGTCGCGGAGCGCGCTTCCTCCATCTGCCGCGGTGGCTGGGCATGATCCTGCTGTTCATCCTGGTGGTCGGGGTCGGTGGGCTCTCGCTCTGGCTGCTCGCCGGTCCGCTGATCGAACAGACGCAGACCCTGCTCGACCGGTTGCCGGCGGCCTTCGATCAGCTCATGGCGCGTCTGAAGGGCTGGTTCCCGGGAATGATGGGCAATGGCCAGGGCAACGGCA
>JBEPXK010000049.1:0-12941 GCA_041641915.1 Planctomycetota bacterium | reverse complement strand
CCATTATCCTCGACGAAGAAGACGCTCGCGCCGTCGCGCTCCACAGCGCCGACCCGGATCCGGGCCGCGGCACGTCGACCGGTATACTTCCAGGCATTGCCCAGGAGATTCGCCAGGGCCATGTGCAACAACCCCGGATCGCCGTGGGCGTGGAGCCCGGGCTCGATCGCACAGCCGACCTGTCGTGTGGGATCGCGTTCGTGCAATTCGACAAGCATGGCGTCGGCCATCTGGCTGAGGTCGACCCTTTCGCAGACCATCTCGTGCCGCGAGATGCGGGAGAGCGCGAGCATATCCTCGATGATCCCATCCATCCGCTCGGCTCCGCCGAGGATGCGATCGAGATATCCGCGTACGGCGTGGTTGAGCTCCGCGCCGTGATCGGCAAGCAGGAGGTCGCCGAACATCCGCACCTGTCGTAAGGGTGCGCGCAGATCGTGCGAGACCGAGTAGGCGAAGGCCTCCAGCTCGTGGTTGGCCGCGGCCAGTTCCACCGTACGCCGCTGCAGGTCAGCCTGGATCTCGCGACTCTCGGTGATGTCGGTGTTGGTGCCGAACCAGCGCACGATCGCGCCGTGCTCGTCACGGATCGGCAGGGCGCGGGAAAGGAACCAACGATAGCTGCCATCACGATGGCGCAGCGGGAAGGTGTCCTCCCACGGTTCGCCGGTCTCCAGGCACTGCTGAAACCGCGCAACCACCCGGTCGACGTGATCGGGATGATGCACCGCCCGCCAGCCCCAGCCCTGCATCTGCGCGAGGTCCGTGCCGGTATAATCGTACCAGCGTTGATTGTACCAGAAGATCCAGCCCGAGGGGTCGGTCATCCAGGCGAATTGGGAGATGTTGTTTGCCAGGGTGCGGAACCGCGCTTCCTGCGCCACCAGCCGCTGCTGCAACCGATGATGCGCGGTGCTGTCCCAGGACAGGATCAGCGCCGCCGGCTCGGTGCCCGGCTCCAACGGCAGGCGCACGATCTGCCGATCCCAGGTGCTGTCGCTTTTGCCGGGAACGGGGAACGGCTGGCCGATATCCTCGTGTGGCTCGCCGGTGGTCAGAACCTGCCGCACCACCTCGGCGACTCCGCTGGACATCGCATCCGGGAACACCTCGTGATAGGTCCGTCCGGGCATGGACACATCAGGACGCAGCGCCTGGTAAGACCGGTTGACCAGCTCGTAGCGCAACGCGTGACCCCGCATCACGGCGACGCAGGCCCGGCTGCTATCGAGCAGCGTCTCGAGAAAACGACGCTCCTTCCGCTGCGCGTCGGTCAACCGCTGCCGCTCCTCCGTGGCCCGGATCTGGGCAGTGACATCGCGGATGGTGACCAGCGCCAGCAGCATCTCGCCGTCGGCGCTGTAGACCGGCGCGCCCGAGTAGCTCGCGATGAAGGTGTGGTCGGTGCCGCGACGCCGCACCCTGACCACGTAATCGCTGAAGCGCTCGCCGGCGAGCGCCCGGGGAATGGGCCACCGCTCGACCGGCAGCGGCCGCCCCGCGAGATCATGGTTCTCCCATTCGCTGACCGCTTGTTCGCGGGTGATCCGCGCCGTACTCGCCGCGCGATAGCCGTGGAGCTGCAACGAAGCGGGGTTGTGGTAGATGATCTCGCCGGCCGGATCCACGAGGACCAGGCCGTCGCTCATGCTCTCCATGATCGCCCGCTGTTGCACCAGCAGACGATCGCGTTCGGCTTCGGCCTCGACCTGTTCGGTCACGTCCTGCACGGTGCTGACCAGCCGGGTCGCTTCGCCGTGCGCATCGTAGGCGAAACGGCCAAACAACTCGATCCAGTACCAGCGCGCGGAACCCGCACGACGGATGCGATAACGGCCACCGAACAAAGAGCGATGGCGCATACTCGCGGCCAATGCGATCGCGAACCGCTCGCGATCGCCAGGATGCAGCGCCTCGGCGACAAAACGCTCGCGGGAGAGCGGCTCGGCGCCGGCCTCGAAGCCGAATATCGCGTACATCCGTGGATTCTGCCATACCGTCCGGTCGGCCACGGGATCCCACTCGAACACGCCCAGCTGGGCGGCCTCGGTCGCCAGGCGCAGACGGTCGTCGTTGGCGCGGCAACCCAGCGAGCGGACCAGCACGCTCGCACCCCGGACCACGCCGTCCCCGTCGCGCACTGGAGCGACGTCGCACTCGCCGCCATCGGCGATGACGAGGCCGTGTCCGCCCTCGCCAGCGAAGGCCCGTTCCACCCAGGCCTCCGCGCCGGCCAACGACCCCACACAGAACCGGGCGAAGGGGGCGCCCTGCGGTGCGGGATCGTCCTCGAGCAACTCGCTACAGGCGTCGTTAATGAGGCAGGTCCGCGCATCACCCCAGACCAATAGCGCGGGCAGCGACTCGTCGAACAGCCCCATGACGCAGGAGCGCAGGACCACCGGCCAGTCGGCGACCGCTCCGAGAGGACCGCCCGCCCACTCCCGCTGCGCGATCGCCCGGGCCATCGGCGAGGCGAACGCTGTGAGCCGTGCTGCGAAACGATCCTGCACCGCGGTACCGAGGCCGTCGCCTGCGGCGGTAATCGCGGACTCGTCTCCGCTCATGGGCGACCTCCTGGCTCCTTGAGCCGGGGCATCTGCTTGTACATGCCGTCCGCCACGCGCCCACGCAGACGGATCCACCCACGCTCAGATGACAGCTTGAACTGTACCGTCGGGCAAACGATCACAACCGTTGGCCGGCCACGGTCGTGATTCTATCGGCGTAGCACTGCCTTGGTTGGTGCGGCCCTGCACGCTGTCGTGGCGCCTGTGTGCAGAACTGCATGGGCTCGACTGCGCTGCCGGTCAGACGAAGGGGCGGAGCAGAACAGTGCGCTCGGCGGCATGCCGCCCGCCGGATCGCAAACCTGAACCACCCGCATGCAGGCCGCACCGAAAGCTTGCTTCTCCGGGTCAGAGCTGCGAGGATCGGCCGATGCCCCGCGACCAGGACGCGACCATTTCTGGCGGATACGAACCGCAGGACGCACCGCTCGCCACCGGCGCCGGGGCCTCGGGCGCCCACGGCTCCCGCAGCCTGCCACGGCCCAGCACGCGCATCTACGATGGCCACGCGACTACTCGCTTGGATCAACTGGTCACGGGCACCGGCGTCATCGTCGCCAGCAGGACGGACTCCGCGATCCACAAGCGCGTGGCTCTGCCTGGCCTGCGCGACCTCTGGTTGTTGGGCATCGCCGCCGCCACGGTGATCATCGTTCAGGCGGCCGTGGTCTGGGGCATGCTCTCCACCGCCCGCGGGTCGTTGGCGGAGATCCTGTCGACCGAGCGTCACGGCCTGGTGCGCAACACCCGCGAGACCATCCGTCGCGCGCTGCGCCGCGACGACCCCCCGGCGGCCCTCTCGCAGCATCTCCGACGGATCCGCGACGCCCACCATCTGCATCAGGCACTCCTGGTTGACAGTGGCGGGCGGGTGCTGGCCGATGCCGCCGACGGCCAGATCGGCCGCCGGGCCACCCTGTTGGCGCTGGGATCGCACCTGCCGGCGATCACCGAGACCGCGCTGATCCAGACCGAGAGCTTCGTCCTGTTCAATGAGACGGTGCAACGCGTCCGCCTGCCGATCAACCACAACGGGCGCGTGTTCACGCTCTACCTCGACCTGCACAACCCGCTACCGGCCGCGTTACAGGCACTGCGCGCGCCGCTGGCGCTCGGGGTCTCGATCAGCGCCATCGGCACCATGCTGGTCGCGTTGGTGCTCGGCCTGGGCATCCGCCGCCAGAGCCGCAACCGCGACCGGATGGAACGGATCAACGCGCTGGCGATCGCCGGCACCACGGCCGCGTCGATCGCCCACGAGGTGCGCAATCCGCTCGGCTCGATCCTGATTTCAGCCCAGCTGCTGGCCCAGGAGTCCGGCCTCGGCGAAGAGGAACGCCAACTGATCGACGGGATCCGTGAAGACGTGCACACCGCCAGCGAACAGCTCGAGGCCTTCCTCAACCTCACCCGCGAGATGCCGCTGCGCGACGAGCGTTTCGACTTGCGCGAGATCGTTGACGAAGCCCTCGCCGCCCTGGGCAAACGACCGTCCGAGCAGGGTGTGCGCATCCGCCGCGATCTGGGCAATGAACCCCTGCCCCTGCGCGGCGATCGGCGGCGACTGCAACAGGCGGTGGTCAACCTGGTGCTCAACGCGATCGAGGCGCTGGCGAGCAAAGGCCCGGAAGCGCGCAAGCGGGTGCGGCTGACCGGCATCCGCCGCGGCGACACCATCCGACTGGAGATCGAGGACAACGGTCCGGGATTCACTCCTGAGCTCGCTGCCAGGGTCGGCCAGCCCTTTCTGACCACCAAGGCCAACGGCACCGGACTCGGCCTGGCGGTCGTCTCGCGCGTGGTGATCCGTCACGGCGGTGAGCTCAAGGTCAGCTCGCGCCCCGGCCGGGGCTGCCGCATGACCATCATCATGCCCCTGGCCGACGCGACGGAGGAATAGCCGATGCGCGTATTGCTGGTCGAGGACGAATCCCGCTTCCGAGCGCTGCTCGCCCGGGCGCTGCGTGCCGAGGGCTACGCCGATGTTGTCGCCCATGGTTCGGTCGAGGACGCGCTGGCCCAGCTCGACGCCGACGCGCCTGACGTGGTCGTCACCGACCTGCGCCTGCCAGGCGCCAGCGGGCTCGACCTGCTCGGCGAGATCCAGCGTCGTCGTCCCGGTCTGCCGGTGATCCTGATGACCGCCTTCGCCGACGTCGAAACCGCACGCGAAGCGCTCAAGCGCCACGCGCTCGATTACCTCGTCAAGCCCTTCGAAATCCAGGAGCTGGTCGCCCTGCTCGAACAGGTCGCGGTAGCCAGCGGCGGCGACGCGACCCCCACGGGCGATGACCCGCCCGGGCTGGCCGGCATGATCGGCGCCTCTGCTGCGATGCAGACGGTGTTCGCCACCATCGCCCGCTTCGCCCGCGCCGAGGTTCCGGTGCTGATCGACGGCGAGACCGGCACCGGCAAGGAACTCGCCGCCCGGGCGCTCCACCGGCTGAGCGAACGCCACACCGCGCCCTACGTACCGGTCAATGTACCCGCGATCCCCGAATCGATGCTCGAGAGCGAGCTCTTCGGGCACGAACGCGGCGCGTTCACCAGTGCCGACCAGCGCAAGCTCGGTCTGGTCGAAACCGCCGCCGGCGGCACGCTGTTCCTCGATGAGATCGGCGAGCTGCCGCTGGGCCTGCAACCGAAACTACTGCGGTTCCTCCAGGAGCATAGTTTCCAACGCATCGGCGGCACCGCGCCACGCAATGTCAACGTGCGCATCGTCGCCGCGACCAACCGCGACCTCGAGGCCGAGGCCGCCGCCGGCACCTTCCGGGAAGACCTCTACTATCGCCTTGATGTCGCCCGGCTCCACCTTCCGCCGCTGCGCGAGCGCGACGACGACATCCTGCTGCTGGCGCACTGCCTGCTGGCCCGACGCGACGCCCGGGCCGTGCTCAGCGACGAGGCCGCCGCGTTGCTCCTGGCCCACAACTGGCCGGGCAACGTGCGCGAGCTGGAGAACGCCATGGACTGGTCGGTATTGCTGGCCGAAGGCGACGAGATCCGGCCCGAACACCTGCCGCCGCGCATCACCGGCGAGAGCTCCCATCGCAACCGCACCACCGCGGTCCAGGCGCAGCGCCCACGCCGCGAAACCGCCCTCCCTGACTACGTCGCCAGCCAACCGCAGACGCTCGAAGGCCAGGAGCGTCAGCTGATCCTCGATGCGCTGGAGCAGGCTGAAGGCAACCGCACCCGCGCCGCCGAGCTCCTCGGCATCACACGACGGCGGCTGTATTCGCGGTTCCGCGCTCTGGGCATCGACCCGGAAACCGAGAGGCATAGCACACGATGAGGTCGATTGCATCGCCGCAGAACGTGGTACAATGGACCCAGTCGGTTCAGCCATTCACGGCCACCCGACCCAGGGGGCAGCCCCATGGCACCCGTCCGCTCGTTCCGTTGCGCTATGTTGCTGCTGCCGTTGCTCGCCGCCACCGCAGCGGAGCAACGGGCGCATCCGCCGCTGCCGGCCATCGACCTGCCCGAACTGCCCGATCTGCCCGAGCAGGCACGCGAGCAAGCCCGCGATGCCTTGGATCGGGCCTTCGACGACGCGCGGCGGATGAGGCATCGGCGTGCAGAGCGCAAGGCCGATGGCGTCGAACCTGCGCTACCCCCCCTGCCGGTACTCCCGGAACAGGCCAGCGATCGGGCTCACGAAGCCATCCGCGAAGCGAAGCGCCACGGAGAGGCGAAGCCGCCCAAGCCACCCCGGCCGGAACTCCCGCCCCAGGCCCAGGGCAACGGACCGGGCAACGGCAATCCGGCCATGGGCGGTGGACCGGGCAACGGCTCCGGCAATCCGGGCACGGGCAACGGTCCGGCCCCCATCCCGGGGCAGGGCAACGGACCGGGCAACGGCAATGGCCCGCCCGGCAACGGACCGGGCAACGGCAACGGACCACCCGACAAACGCTGAGCCGGACCGGGCGCGCGAGCGTCTGGCTCGCCTGGCTGCTGGGCTGTCTGTGCGCCTGCGGCTGTAGCGGCGACGGCGAGGGCACAGCCCACGATGCCGCCGCTCCCCTGTTCACCGCCATCCAAAACGAGGACTGGCCACGCGTTGCCCGGCTGTTGTCCACCGTTCCGCCGGGTCAACGCGACGACACCTGGCTCGCCCTGCAGGCAGCCCAGCTCACCGCCAGCGTGAACCATCCCGCTGCGGTCGACGCCTTCGTCGCCGCGAGCCTCGGGCCGGACCCGGCCTACCTCGGGCGCAACCTGCGCTACCTGCGCACCCGCGCGCTGGCCGGCATCCAGGCCTACGCCCGTGCCCAACAGGAATGGGAACAACTCTCTGCGGCGCATCCCTACAGCCCCTTGACTGCGGCCGATTCGGCCCTGGCCATCGCCATCGAAACCCGTCTGGCCGAGGGTGTGGATCCGGCCAACCTGCGCTGGCACCGCCAGCAAGCACTCGACGCCCAGCTGGCCGACCGACCCGGCCTGGCGATCGAACACCATCGCGAATGGCTCCTACTGGCCCGCCGTTGCGATCCCCGCCCAACGCCGGAAGCCGTCGCGGATGTCGAGCTCGCCCTCGGAGCGGACCTGCTCACGCTCGATGCCCCGGCCGCGGCGATCGCCCACCTGGCCCGGGTGACGCCGGCGCATCAACAGCGGCGTGGCGCTTTGTTCCAGGCGCTCTCGGCCTACCGGCTGGACCGCCCCCAGACCGCACGCGAGCGCGCACGGTGGGCCGCACGCAGCGAAGATGCGGCCGTACGCGAACGCGCCGAACAACTACTCATCAGCCTGGACGCAGCCCCACACACCGACAACTCGGATACCACCGACCCACCGCCGCCGCCACCCGTGCCGGTGGTGCCGGATCGGCGTTGACGCGCCAGGTCTCGCCCCGGATCCTCAGAGCGCTCATGTCGCTGCGCCTCGTATTGATGACGTTGCTCTTCGCCGGCGGAGCCGGGGCCCTGCCCGCGGCGCAGGCCCCGGCACGCGATCGCGGGGCGCACGCGATGACCGTCGGCGATTACCAGACGGCAGTCACCGCGTTCGAACAGGCGCTCGCCGCGCATCCGGACGACGCCGACCTCGCCGTGCTGCTCGGCATCGCGCGCTACCATGCCGGCGACCCCGCCGGGGCCAGCACCGTACTGCAGCGCGGTCTGGATGCCGGCGCCCAGCGCCGTGCCCGAGCCCTCTACTACCTCGGCATCAGCGCCAGCGCCGCTGGTGACCGGGCCCTGGCGCAGGCGGCTTTTGTCGAACTGCTGCGCGAACACCCGGATTCGACCGAGGCCGCCCGCCTGATCGATGCCATCGGTCGCCAACCGGCGCCCGCGCCAGGCGAACAGGAGCCCGAGCGACGCTGGTCGGGGCAGATCCTGCTGCTGGGCGCCTACGACGACAACCCCCGGCTCCACCCCGACGACCTGACCACGCTTGAACGCGACGACGACTTCTCGCTGCTGCTCTGGGCGCAGGCCGGCTATCGCTGGCACGATGGGCGCAGTCGCCTGCGCCTGAGCGGAACCACCCAGTCCTACGCCGATGCCGATGATCTTGACTACAGCGCGCTGAACCTCGGCTACGCCCATCGCTTCACGCCCCGCGACGATCTGAACGCCGAACCGGGGCTGGAACTCGATACCTTGTGGCTCGACGGAGCGCATTACGCCCAAGGCATCAGCACCAGCGCCCCCTTCACCTGGAACCACGCCGACTGGAGCCTCACCGCCACACCCGGCCTCGCGTACCGCGCGCACGCCGATGCCTACGAGCGACTCGACGGCACCACCTGGTCGCTGGAGACCCGCCTCCAGCGCGCCTTCGCATCCGGGTGGCTGCGGTCGCTCAGCGCGGAGATCGCCTGGAGCGATCGCAACGCCGCGGCGGATTACGAAAGCCGTACCCGCTGGCGTCTGGGCCTGCAGGCCGCCTGGCGCCTCGGCGCGCGCATCGGGCTGACGACGCGCGCACACTGGGGTCGCACCGATTACGATCAGGCCCAGGACGGTCTGCCGGTACGCGCAGAAGACGCCATCGAACTCCTGCTGACCGTCTACGGCTCGCTCACTGAGCGCTGCTACCTCCTCGGACGGGTCTTCTGGACCGACGTGGACGCCGACATCGCGTATTACGCCTACTCGCAGAGCGTGATCTCGCTCGGTCTGGGCTGGAACTTCTGAGGCCCGGACCGCCGCACCGCCGCTGTCGGGTGTACCATACCGGACGCCGCGGGTGTACCGCCCGGTACACCTGTACCACCGCCGCGGCTACTGGCACACCCTCGCGACCGGCTCGCGCCAGAGGCGAGCCCGCCGCGAGGCATATGTAAGCCACTGCAGCGTGAATACTTGCCGCACGGCGCACTGCTTGGCGTGCCATTGCGGACCATCGCGCCGGTCATTGGCAAGCCTCGCGCTCTGGTACCGGTGAACGCGGAGCACCTCCGCCACGGTACGGGGAGCGACCCATGGCAGCGAATCGATCCGGCTTCACCCTGCTCGAAGCGACCCTGGCGATGGCCGTCCTCGCCATCGCGGTGACGATCATGGCCTCGAGCATCGGCTCGGCGAGCACGGTCGTCACCATGACCGAGAACGAGGCGCGGGTGGTCCAGGCGATGGACAACCTGCTCGAGGAGATCCAGTCCTCGACCTTCAAGCAGGTCAAGAAGTACGACGAAACCTGGCACCCGGTCGAGGGCGTCGACCCGATCGGCGACAACTCCCACGTGCTCGACGTCATCGTGCGCGAAGACCAGGCGTCGGTGGCGACCATCACCATGCGCGCGCGCTGGACCGACCAGGATACTCCGCGCGATTTCAGCATGACCTTCTACCACGTCAATCGCGGTGGATGAAAGGAGCAAGCCATGAGCACCCCCAACCGTTCCGGCATGACCCTGCTCGAGGTCGTGATCTCCTTCACCATCGTCGCCTCGATCATGCACATCGTGACCCAGGCCCTCTACACCGGCGCTCGCGCCCAGGAAGTGCTTACGATGCGCACCGAGATGAGCGACAGCGCGCATCAGGTGCTCAACCGCCTGGCCATCGACCTGCGCGGCGCCGATCACCACTACTCCTACATCACCGAGGTCGACACCGCGACCGGCGACGAGCTGCGGGTATGGACCTTCAACGTCTGCGGCGGCTTCGCTGCCGACGGCGAAGCGGAGTACTCCGTCGGCGAGTACGGGCGCGAGGTGATCTACAACGTCACCCAGGGCACGCTCGACATGACCTACATCGAGGATGACGGCACCGAGGCCACCAGCCAGGTCGCGCGCCACGTCACCGACTTCGCGGTCAGCCCGATCAGCGGCGATCTGCTCGCCGGCAACACCATCACCATGAACCTGACCATCGAACGCACCGATTCGCAGGACGTGGTCCACGACAACAGCGCCGAGCGTACCGTACTACTGCGATCGACCATCTACCACACCGATGGCCTCACCAGCGCCGATGGCAGCGAGACCAACCCGGCCGACACCAGCGACGAGACCCCGGATCCGGAGATGGTCACCGGCCCCGGCGTGGCAGCGATCTGGGGCAACGATCAGGACCGGAAGACCAACAAGGTGCGTATCGATGTGAGCCTGATCGAGAACACGGGCTACCGCATCGACCCGACCTCGGTAAACTGGCAGTCGAGTGCCGACCTGGCGGTCAAGTACAACGCAAGTCGATTGGAGCTCACCTTCACCGGCACCGTCACGGGGCCGTGCGACATCACCATCACGACCGACTCGGTCCATGCCGCCACCGGTGCCACGGTCAGCGACACGTTCCGCAACAACTACTGATCCACCCGACGCCCGCCTGAGCGTCGGCCCCGAAGGGAACCGGTCATGTCCACCCTCGCCACCAGCCCCACCGATCGCAGCCGTCAGGGCAGCGCCCTGGTCGCAGCCGGCGTGCTGATGCTGCTGATCGCGATCCTCGCCACCTCGCTGACCGACAGCAGCACGGCGAATCTCGAGCTGCAGATCCGCCGTCGTGACGACATGCGCCTGATGCGCAGCGCCGAGTCGGCGGTCAACCTCGCCTATCGTCATTTCCAGACCAACTGGGCCAAGCTGTCCGAGGACGAGCTCGAAGACATCGGCGATAGCTACACCATCGACCTGGGCGACATCATCCCCCGCGGCGCGGTGAACGGCTGCGAGCTCGACGCGCGGATCGAGAAGATCAACGGCATCGATGCCAACGACAGCGCCTACCTGCTCACTGGCACCAGCCAGCTCGGCAGCCCGGACGACCCGCAGAGCTATCGTCGCCACCGGATCCAGATCTCGGTTGTACCCCACCCGCGCGAGATGTTCTCCCACGTCATGTTCGCCCGCGAAGGCTTCTCGTTCCAGGGCGCCGCCGAGACCGACAGCTACGACAGCCGGGTCAGCAACTACGACCCGGACAACCGGGGCAACAAGGGCGATCTCGGCAGCGAAGGTACCATCGAAGTCCAGAAGACCGACAACGTCAACGGCGCGGTACGCGACAACATCGAAACCCCCCTGCCGGAGTTCAATTACCAGGAGCGCAAGACAGCGGCGGGCAGCCTCACAGAACTCGGCTACGCGCCCGACTACGCCTTCTCACTGCACGGCGCGCTCAAGACCAACGACTGGAAGACCTACTGCAACTACATGGCGGCCAACCCCAACGAGAACCCGGCCACCGCCATCGACAAGACCGTCTCCGGCGGCAACATCCTCGACCTCTACGAATCGCAGAGCCCGTATCACGCTTCGAGCTTCGCCGTCAGCAGCGCAGTCATCCGCGTCCACGGCGAGGTGCAGCTGTTCTGCGACGGCTGGTTCTCGGTCGAGGACGCCTACACCGTGTACAATACCGATTCGGGCAGCCATCCCGACGGCAGCCGGCTGCTGGTCTACCAGGGCGACTACGACAACACCACTCAAGGCGAGTCGCAGATCACCTGGAACGGCCAGGACGCGCTCGGCTACCTCGAGACCCACAGCGACGGCACCGTCAAGGCGATGCCCGACAGCTTCCTGTTCATGACCGAGGACGATTCGAACTTCCACCTCAATGGCAGCGGCAGCGCGGCGATGATGATCTACGCCCCCAACGCCAATTTCCAGCTCAACGGCACCTTCGACTTCTTCGGTTCGCTGGTCGGCCAACGCTTCGGCAGCGTCGGCAACGCGGTGGTCAACGGCACATTCGACTTCCACTACGACGAAGCGCTCTCAGACTATGCGCCTGACCTCACGCCGCGGCTGGTCATTGCAGGTTGGCGCAGTTTCCAGCTCGGCTACACCGCGGAGTAGCCCATGCGTAGCACCTTCGCCCTCTGCGCCGCCCTGGTCGTACTGACCCGGGTCGGCGCTGCTGTCGACAGCGACGACGACGCCACGATCAACCGCGCCCTCTACGGCGTCGACCCCGAGGCCGCCGCCGCAGCGGTCGAGGCGCTGGCCCGTCGCGGCACGAGCGCAGCGCGGGAGCGCATCGCCGAGACCCTGACCGGCAATCACCCCCCCACGGTGAAGGCCACGGCACTCGAACGCCTGCAGGCCTTCGGACCCGCAGCCGCGGATCATCTGCCGGCGATCCGGGCCGCCATCGATCATCACGACCCGGCGGTCAGCCGCGAGGCCATGCGCCTGACCGCCGCGCTCGGCGATCACAGCGCAATCCCCCTGCTGATCGACTACACCGCCGAGCCCGAACGCGCCGCAGCCGCGAGCGAGAGCCTCGCCCGCCTGACCGGCAAGGACCTGGGCGAAGACCCGCAGTCGTGGCGCGACTGGTCCCGCAAGCACAGCGATCATGTCTCCCGGCACATGGAGGCGACCGGCGCGCTGCTCGAAAGCGAGGACCCGGTCGACGTCGTCCGCGGCATCCAACGGCTGCGCATGCTCGACCACCACGACACCACCGTCGCGCGGATCCTCGCCGGGATGGTGCTCCACCCCAACGACCAGGTCCGCTCGGCCGCCACCACCTGCCTCGGCACGATGGACACGGCCATCGCCGCGCGCGTACGCGAACTCGCGGCCACGCCCGAGGGTCGCGACCGGCTGGCCCGGATCTACGCCGATCCCGACCTGCCCGGCGGCAGCGCAGCCTGGGCTGAGGCCCCGCTTGCACCCGGCGCCGCACCCGAGCCCGGCAGCGGCGATGACGCCGCTGCCGGGGATGGCGAACGATCGTCATCCGGCTTCCCGGTCGTGCTGATCCTGCTCGTGCTCGCCATCGCCGGTGTCGTCGGCTGGATCCTGCTTGGTGGCGGCAAGCGCGAGAACGCATCCTGATCGCGAGCACGGCGTCACCCCCAGGCGCGTAACCCCACGGCCTCGGTCGCCCTTCGCCAGCTTCGCTGGCGTTTCCGCCGTCCCTCCGGGCCCGGCTTCCTCGCTGTCGCTCG
>JBEPXK010000048.1:0-13236 GCA_041641915.1 Planctomycetota bacterium | reverse complement strand
CTCGAGCTCGTCGACCAGACCGGCCGGATCATCGCCAGCGGCAAGCGCGGCAGCATCCCGCCTCACCTCGCACCGATCCTCCGCCGCCTCCAGATCGATGTCGACGCCTGGCTCGACGTCATGCGCGGACGCAGTCACTTCCTCGGCACCGCCGTCGGCGCGCTCGCCAAACTTGTCAGCGAAGCTACCCGGCGCGGCGTGAAGTGGATCGCCGAAAAGACCCGGATCCATCGCGACCGCCGCGGACGCGCACCGCCCGCCGTCGATCCCGCGCTCGGGTAGCGAAAACCACATCCAGGCACGCGGTTGCGTCGCGAATCATCGCTGACGGCCGGCGAGGCGTGGGCTCCAAGGGTGCCCACGCCCCGTTTTGTGGCCTCAGAGGCCAGAATCGGGTGCGAAATCCGCCAATTGCCACTGATGGCCAGCAAATCGGCGCTAGCCAACGCCGTTGAGAAGCGGCTGTGCGCACGTTTCTCTGATAATAGAGCGTCCTGGGTTTTTCTCTAGCCCACTCGGGCAGGGACGCAGGTCTCCCAGGGTAAGACGCGTGACCTTCGACTCCACACACCCGCCGCATATACACGACCCAGTTCCGGATGACCTATGCGGTTCGTACGATCTGTGCCGCCTCGCCGCTTGCCGGGCCTTGTGCCTCGTATGCGATTCGTGTTCCTCGGGCCGGAGCCGCCCTTTCCACTTCCTTCAGACCCCGCCTCGCGGCGGGAGCCCTTGTGGTTCCGGTTCACGTTCCCGGTCATCGGGGCCGTGGAGCGGTCTTCCACCGCTCAGGTCACATCCTGCGTCGGTTTCCCTCCGCAGTTCGAAGCGCCAGGCCATGGCGCTTCGCGCCATGCCTGGCGCACACAAAGAAGAAGCCCATTCCGTCAGATGACGGAATGGGCTTCTTTGAACATTGGTCGGACCGACTGGATTCGAACCAGCGACCTCTACCACCCCAAGGTAGCGCTCTAAGCCAGACTGAGCTACGGCCCGTTGTCGTTTGTGGGACGGGGTTGTAGGTCGGCGGGGCTGGCGGTCAAGGCATTGGGCCGTGGACGCGCCTCCGCGCCTGCCCCCCTACCGTCGGTGCGCGCTCAGCAGCCCACCCCCTGGCAATCGGACCAGTTGCGCGACCGGGCCTGACTGCTGGCACGGGCGCCGCGCCGCCCGGGATCCCCGCGCGGCGAGCGGCGATGGCGCTAGCGGCGATCACCGACCTGCTCCGACGCCGGGCGTGCGCCGTGGGCGCTTACGCTAGCGATTGCCGGCCACCACGCCTCCGGCGCCGGGGCCAGGGCGGCGGCAGCAGGGCGGCGGTGCGATCGGCCCTGTCGCGCCCGAGGCAGCGGGCTATCATCAGGTCTTTGCCTGTCGAGATCGGGTCCACTGCAAGGCCTGCTCACCGTTTCCGCCGTATCCGCCCCAGGAGTCAGGCCATGCGATCGCTGCGTTCGTTCCTCCTTCTGCTCGTGGGGCTGCTGGCTGTCTGCGGCCGGGCGCAGGCGCTGGATGATGCGATCGCCGCGGAGACCTATCGCATGCTCGACCGGGTCCGCGCGGCCAAGCACGCGCAGCTGACCGCCTACCTCGGGCGCCTGCGTGAGCTCGCGTCCACGCTGGCCAGCGATGCCAGGATGCACGCCTACTTTCGCATCAAGCGCGACTTCCACGCGTTGCGACACGAGGCGCCGCCGCCGGCGGCGGTGGTGACGCACATCGAAGGCCTCAAACGCACTCTGCGTGATTACTGCCTGCGCCACTACCAGGTCTTCTACGACGTGCTGTTCGTCGACGCGAACGGTTTCGTCTGCTCGAGCATCCGCCATGAGGCCGATTATCACATCAACCTGTTCACCGGTGCCACGGCAGACACGACCCTGGCCAGGCGCCTGCAGCAGCAGCCCGGCGAGGCGTTCATCGATTACGAGTACTACCCGGCTTCGGACGAGCCGTCTGCCTTCATCGTCGAGCCGGTACGCGAAGACGACGAGCTCCAGGGCTGGTTCGTGCTCCAGTGCTCGCTGAACAAGCTCAACCGCATCTTCCGCCGCCATCCCGACCTGCTGAGCACCGGCGAGGTCTTCCTGGTCAACCGCCGCCGCCAGCTGCTGACCGAGAGCCGTCACCGACCGGGCACCGGAATGCTCGAGCGCCATCTCGCACGCGAGAACATCGGACGCAAGTTCGCCACCGGCGCGGGGCACATGGTGGTGATCGACTACCGCGGCCAGCGCGCGCTGACCAGTTTCGAGGTCTGCCGCATCCAGGACACCGATTGGCTGCTGATCGCCAAGATCGATGAGGACGAGGTCCTCACCCATCACTACCGTCAGCATCGCGAACGCCTGCGCCCCCGCCTGCTCGCCGCGCTCGCCGAAGCCCCTGCCGGCAATGCCGCGCCGGCGGCAGCAGCCGCGCCAGCGATCGACGCCGTGCACGCCATGCGCGTGGATATCGACGAGTTCCGCCTGGCCGAAGGGGACCGCCCGCTGATGACCTTCGGTGTGGACACCTGCACCGCGTTGCTGATCCGGCGGCCCGGCCAGCTCGCCTGCCTCGGCCACGCCAGCGTCTACGATGCGCTCTACGGCGGGGCCGACATGGACCTGCTCGGCCACATGCTCGGGCGCATCCGCCGCTTCGAGATCCTCCCCTATCAACTCCGCGAAGTGCAGGCCGCGGTGATCGCACCCCACACGCGCAGCATCGGTCGCGCGGTGGACCGCCTGCTCGACGCCGGCTTCCTGCTTGCCCAGATCCGCTTCGTCCACGATCCCACGGCCGCGAGCGCGACCGTGCACCACGATCCCGCCACCGACCAGACCGCGGTGCGCTGGCGCATGCGCGCAGACGCGGCGCCGATACGCTGGCAGAAGGCGTCGGACGTGCCGACCCTGCACACGGTTTTGGCCCGGATCATCGGCTACACCCCGCCGGCGGTCGGCGCGCCCGAGCCGCTGGCCGACAGCCGCCCGGAGTAGCCGCGCCGGATCAGACGTCGTAGCTGCGCCGCAACTCCAGCTGGGGGTAGGCGCGTTCGAAGCCGACCGCCGTCAGGGCTGCGGCGTAGGGGCTCTCATCGGCGCGCCGATCGTTGATCCGCGCCACCGCGAGGCGGCGCAGCGGATCGACGGCGCGTTGCACCAGACGCCGCAAGGGCGCGATCACCCGCGGCAGGTCGGGGTCGTCGGGCGGCAGCGCGATCTGCACGGTGGCGCCGCTGCGCTGGCTGATCAGCACCGGGCGCTCGCCGCGGAAGACGATGTGGGTGCCGGCCACGCGAGCGGGCAGATCCAGACCGAGCGCACGCAGACCGCAACCGGCGGCCGGGTCGCGGGCGTTGACCATCCACACCGCGCTGCGATCGAGACCGCGGGCGATCAGCTGCGGCAGCTGCGGATGCGCCACCTGCAGACCCGGCAGCCCGGCGATGAACTCGCCGGTGACCACCTCGCCGGCCAGTTCCATCAACCGGATCGCCGGCAGCAGGCGGGCCCAGCGCAGCGGCGCCAGCTCCTGCCGGACCAGGTCGCGGCTGAGCACCCCAAAACGCCGCAGTAGCACCCGCACCCGTTCGCGATCGTAGTCGACCGCGTCGAGCAGGTCGCCGTCGTCGGACTCGGGGCCGGGTGCGTGCAGCAGGTACCAGGCACCGGCGAACGGCCGCGAAGCCTGCCACGAACCGAAGCGCGCGTGTCCGCCGGCCGCCCCTACGGGCACGGCGGCGAAGCCGCTGGCCAGACCGCGGCGCACGGCGGCGAAGGCGTCGTTGGCGACCTGACCCTTCCAGGTGCGTTGCCACAGCAACTCGCTCAGCGCGCGCGAATCCATTCCGCTGTGGGCCAGCAGGGTGGCGAAGTCGAAGCGGCCGTTGGCGACCGGAAACACCGGGCCGACGAGATCGGCGCCGGGCATCCGCGCGCCGTGGGGGTTGAACAGCGCGACAGCATCGCGGAAGGCGAGGCTGATCCGTTCGCGTCCGCAACCGAACCAGCACAACGGCCCCTCGCCGCAGAGACGATCGAGCACCTGGGGCGTGTAGTCGGGCAGGCGCGCCGGGAGCAGTTCGCGCTCCCAGGCCCCGGCCCGCGCGCAGTGGCCGAAGAGCGGCTCGAGCGTATCGCGCACCGCCTGCTGCGGATCGGCCGCGCGCTGACCGATCACCCCCTGCCAGGTGGCCAGGAGCAAGGGCAGCTGCGCGAGCGGCAGCGGGGCGAGGCGCGCACGCGCGGCCACCCGCCGCAGGCGCAACGCCCGCTCCACGTTCTCGGCGTGCGCCCACCGCAGCTCCGGTGCGTCGGTCACGGCGAGGTCGGTGATCACCTCGCCCGCGGCGATCGCGCGGCCGAGCAGGGCCTCGACATCGCTGGGGACCAGGCCCCAGATGGCGGCGAGCTCTGCGAGTGGCAAGGGCGCCTGCCACGCCAACCAGTCGACCAGACAGGTGGCGAGATCGTCCTCGCTCGCCGCCGCGGCCAGTTGCCGGCGCAGAGCGGCAAACGTGGGGTCCGCGACTGGCGGGCCCGGCTCTGCCACCCCCGGCCGGCGCACGCTCGCGCCCGTGGCGGGACAGTCGCGCACCCGCAGCAGGCGGGCCGCGCCCGCAATGGTGCAGACCAGCGACTCGCGCGCGCCGGGCAGCAGCAAGGCCACCAGGCGGCCATCGACCCGCTCGACCACCTGCGCCGGATCGCAGTCGTGATCGCGCCGCATCGCCGCGAGCAACTCGCGCCACTGGGCCCACGGCAGGGCGAGCCGCTCCTCGATCGCCGCGATCAGGGCCGGGGCATCGCGCGGGGCATAGCCCGGCAGCAAGCGATACAGCCGTGCGCGCAGATCGGCGAGCACCGTCGCGCTCACCGCCGGACGCAGACGGGGCTCGTGCACCACCGCGCGAACGACATCGCCGCGCAGCCGGCTGGCGCTGTCGTCGAGCGGCTGGTCATCGAGGTACATGAGCCGGTTGACGCGGCGGAACACCAGGTCGGCGACGAAGGGCGAGGGATGAGCGGTGTGGACCGTCTCGACCGTGATACGCCCGTCACTGAGCTCGCCGAGCAGCGAGCGCAGGCCCGGCAGGTCGAAACCGTCCTCGAGGCAGCTGCGCCAGGTCTCCGCGAGGATGGGGAAATCGCTGAGCTGACGCACCTGCTGCAGCAGCCGCTTGGCCCGCTCGCGCACCACCCACAAGGGCAACCGGCGCCGGGGGTCGCGCCGCGGCAGCAGCAGCGCGCGGCCGGCGTTCTCGCGGAAGGCGGTGCCGAACACGCCGCTGCCCTCGAGCGCCCGCTGGAGGTGGGCGTTGAGGTTGTCGATGTCGACCAGCGCGAGCAGCGCGCGCTCGTCCACCGCCTCGGGTGCATGCGCCAGCAGGCAGGTGTCGGTGACCTCGCAGGAGAGCGCCGAGCCGTAGCGCCGCCGCCACGCCGCGCCCAGCGCGATGGCCCAGGGCCGCAGCACCCGCGCGCCCCAGGCGAGATGGAGGATCACCAGATGGCCCTCGCCGGCCATGTCGGGGCAATGCTCGACGATCAGGCGGTGGCGGTGCGGCAGCGCGCGGGTGCACTGCCGCTGCCGGGCGAGGAACTCCGCCAGCTGGGCAGCCGCCTCCGGATCGCAGGCGTGGTCGGCGACCAGTTCGGTGCGCACCGCATCGGCGCCGAGCGTGTCGATGCGTTCGAGGAACGCCCCCAGGGCCAGCGCCGTGCTGCGATCGCGGTCCTGCGCTTCGGCGCGCCAGAACGGGGCCAGGGCGCCGGGGCCGCTGCCCGGTTCGACCTCGAGGCGATCGTGGCTCAGCCGCGCCACGCGCCAGGTACGCGTGCCGATGGTGATCGCATCGCCGACGCTGCGCTCCCAGACGAACTCCTCGTCGAGCTCGCCCAGGCGCACCCCCGTGTCGCCGCGCACCACGCTCACGTACCCGCGATCCGGGATCACGCCGGCGTTGAGGTAGAACACCCGCGCAGCTCCCGGCGCCGGGCTCAGCCTTCCCTGCTCCGGGTCCTGGCTCAGCAGCGCGCTGGCATCGCGCAGTCGCCGCAGGCCGTGGCGACCGCAGAGCATGCGCACCACCAAATCGAAGGCGCTGCGGGAGAGCGTGCGGTACGGCCAGGCGCGTCGCACCGCGGCGAACAGGTCGTCGGGCTCGGCGGTGCCGGCGATGACCATGCTGATCACGATCTGCGCGAGCACATCGAGCGGCGCACGCACCGGCCGCTGCGCCTCCACGGCACCATCAACGATCAGCGGTGCCATCACCGCGGCCTCGAGCAGATCCTGGCCGTGGGTCGGATGGATGCTGCCCCGGCTGACGCCATCGACGCGATGCGCGGCGCGACCGATGCGCTGCAATCCACCGTGGACGGTACGCGGGCTCTGTACGAACAGCACCTGATCGCAGCTGCCGATGTCGATGCCCAGCTCGAGCGAACCGGTGGCCACCACCGCCGGCAGCTCGCCGCGCTTGAGCCGCTGCTCGACGCTGCGGCGCAGCTCCTTGGCCAGCGAGCCGTGGTGGGCGTAGGCGATCGGCGCATCGAGCCCGGCGTTGAGGAAGCGCGCGACCTTCTCGGCCATGCGTCGGCTGTTGACGAAGATCAGCGTGGTGCGGCAGGCGGCGATGCGCGGACGCAGCGCGTCGGCCAGGGCGCGATAGAAGGCATCCGCCTCGCCACGCGCCTCACGGCCGACGATCGGCGCCACGCGTAGCTGCGGCACGCGCTGGGCGGGCATGTGGACGATGCGCACCGACCGCGCCTGACCGTTGGCGTCCCACCCGCCGATAAACGCGGCCACCGTGCGCTTCGCCGCCACCGTGGCCGAGAGTGCGATCCGCTGGAACTCGCCGGCCAGGTCGACCAACCGCTCGACCCCGCTCATCAGCCAGGTGCCACGCTTGCCTGCGACCACCGCGTGGATCTCGTCGAGGATCACGCAGCGCACGCCGGAGAGCGCCACGCGGCCGGTGCCGCTGGTCAGCAGCAGGTTGAGGCTCTCCGGCGTGGTCACCAGGATCTCGGGCGGACGGCGCACCAGCCGCCGGCGCTCGCCCGCGGGGGTGTCGCCATGACGGGTGCCCACCCGCACCGGGCAGGGCTCACGGAGCGCGTCCGCGAAGGTCTGCTGCAGCTCGGCGAGCGGCTGCTCGAGGTTGCGACGGATGTCCTCGCCGAGGGCCTTGAGCGGCGAGATGTAGAGCACCCGAGTGGTCCCGCCCTCCCAGGCGCCGGTGAGCAGGCGCTCCAGCGCCCAGAGAAAGGCAGCGAGCGTCTTGCCCGTACCGGTGGGCGCGCTGACCAGCACATGACCTCCGGGGGCGATCGCGCGCCAGGCCTCCTCCTGCGCCGGGGTCGGTCGACCCAGGGCGTCGCTGAACCACCGTGCGACCAGCGGATCGAAAGGCTCGAGCGCGCGCATGGCTGCATCAGAGCGCAGCGCGCGCGGCGGACAACGCCGGGGCGCCATTTCCCTTGCCGGGCGCGGCGGACCTCTTCGACTGCACCCTGCGCAGCTGTCGCGCGGAATATGACGATGAGCGATCGAGCCGAATCTGATCACCAGCCTCGCTTCAACCTCGCTGAGCGCCTGATCGGCTATGCCCTGCTGGCCGGGCTGCTGGCCCTGTTCGCCTACGCCATCCACGGCACCGCCCGGGCATGGCGCTACGACCACCGGGCCGTGCAGACCCAGGGCGAGCTGATCGACTTCGCCTGGGGTCTCGACGCCGAGGGCAAGCGGATCCGCGAGCGCCCCAGGGGCCTGAACGGCGAGGGCTACCTGACCTATCGCTTCACGGTGCCGACCGCGCACGGCGCTCAGCGCACGGTGGTGATCGAGGATCAGCCGGTGAGCTACGGCACCACCTACGATGAGCGGGTCGGCGAAGCGGTCACGGTGCGGTACTTTCCCGACGAGCCGGAGACCACCGCGCTGATCGAGATCGATCGCACCGGGGAGGAACTCCTGGTCTGGCTCACCGTTGCCGTGGTGGTGCTGGGTATCGTCCTGCTGTGCGTGCGCCTCAGCGGCGATCGCAAACCCGAGAGCGTGAGCATACCGGGCGGCAGGCGGTTCCGCTTCAGCCCGTTCCTCACCGGGGTCGGCCGGATGATGCTCCTGCTGCTGGTGGTGTTTTTCCTGCTGTTCTTCATCGTCGGCCTGGCGGCGGGAGATCACGGCTTCATTGCGGTCGCGGTGATCGTGCCCGCACCCTTCCTGGCCATCGCCGGCTACTTCCTCCTGCGCCACGCCGGCACCCTGAGCATCACCGCGCACGGCGTCGAGCGTCGCCGCCTCGGCTGGTCGCACAGCCTGAGCTGGGATCAGATCGGCACCATCGAACGCGATCACCACCTGCCGGCAAACGTGGTCCTGCGCAGCCCGCACGGCGATCTGCGTTTCTCGCTCGCCACCAGCGGCCTGCCGTATTTCCACGAGATGGCCGCGAACCACCTGCGCCCGGAGGCCAGCCATGCCGCGTTGGCCCGGGTCCTGGCCGGGCGCGGGCTCAGACCGGAGCTGCCGCTTCATCTGCACGCACCGGCTTCGCGGCGCTGGGCCGGCCTGGTGCTACCGCCGCTGCTGCTCGTCACCGCAGCGGCGGCCATCGCCTGGCCCGCGGGCGCGGGTCCGGTGGGAACCGCGGTGGCCAGCGGCATCGCCCTGGCGATCGGCCTGGCCTTCGCCTGGGTGCTGCACCCCGGGGGCGACGCGGTGCGCGAGCTGCACTGCCTGAGCGATCGCATCCGCATCCGTCGCGCCCGCACCGGCATGCACGAGATCGCCATCGACGAACTGCAGGGCATCGCGCTCGGCTTCGATCCGATCCCGCTCGGCGTCGGCTTCTTCCCGCTGCATCAGATCGCGGCCGCGGGCGTCGGCACCCTGCCGCTGATGCTCGTCCGCGCCCGCGGCGAGAACGAGCTGCTCGGCGCCGACGCGCTCCGGCCGCTGGGCCTGCGCACCGAACACCTCGCCCTGCTGCTGAGCAACTGCTACGCCGAGCACCTCCGCCCAGCGCCAGATGCGTAGCGAAGCCCGGGCCCAAGGCACCAGGCGGCTGCGCTCCTGATTCCGCGTTCATGCCGTCACGCAGCGCGTCGCCTCACCGGAACCGGGGCGGGAATCCGACCTGCGAAGCCGGGTTCCACGCCCAACGCTCAGCACACCCGACCTCGCACGCAAAGCTGACGTGATTCGTGCATCGCCGCGTCGTAAAGCAACGTGCGCCAAGCGCTTGAGACAATGGCCCGGTAACGCGCGCGTCTGGTACCGGTATGCACGGTAGCCGATGTCATGGCTGCGGAGATCTGATCGTGTCCTGCCTGCGTTCCCTGTTGCTGCTCACCCTGGTGCTGTTCGCCGCCGGCCGCTCGAACGGCGCCGAGATCGAGACCATGGACGGCCGGACCATGCGTGATGTCACCCTCGTCGAGCAGAACGCGAGCAGTCTGCGCTTCGAATTGTGGCAGGGCGGGCGCAAGATGACCCTGACCCTGCCGCTGCGGGTGATCCATCGCATCCGTGATGAGGCGGGTGGCACCTGGCGGGTGATCACCGCGCGCGCCGAACCCGAGCCGGAGCCCGAACCCGAACCCGAACCCGAGCCGGAAGCGGCGCCAGAGCCGGAGACACCGCCACCGCCGCAGCCCTGCGGACCACGCGGTTGGCGCGGCGACAGCTCCGGCGTCTTCCCCGCGACCATGCAGCCGCCGGTCGACTGGCCACACCAGGCGCCGGTGCGCTGGAAGACGCCCCTGCCCGATTGGAGTAGCGGCTCGCCGATCGTGGTCGGCGACGTGGTCTTCTGCACCGCCGAACCGCATACCCTGCTGTGCATCGATCGCGCCGACGGCAGCATCCGCTGGCAACGCGACCATCCCCCGCCGGAGATCCTCGGCCCCGGCACCGAGGATCCCGGCCGGCGCAACCCCAAGGACCTCCGCGGCTGGACGATGGCCACGCCGGTGAGCCAGGGCACGCATGTCTGGGTCACCTTCGGTCAGGGCATGATGCTGTGCTACGACCTCAGCGGCGAGCGCATCTGGAGCACCGCGATCGATACCGGCTCGCGCTGGGGGCCGGGGCTGAGCTCCTCGCCCTTGCTGTGGCGTGATCTGGTGCTGCAACAGTGCGCCCGCGGGCTGGTGGCGATCGATGCCCAGACCGGCAGCGAACGCTGGCGCGCATCGGGATCGAGCCATCTGCTCGGCACCGGCGCCTTCATGCAACTCGGCGGCAAGGACCACGTGATCTCACCCGACGGCCACCTGGTCCGGCTTGAGGACGGCGCCACGCTCGCGGGCCGCGCCGCCGAGAAACCCTGGAAGTCCTGGGGCCCCTCGGCGGTGGTGGAGGGCGACATCGCGGTGCTCCACTTCCATGGCGACAACAAGAACCTGACCTCGACCCGCGCCTATCGCCACACCCCCGACGGCGCACGCGAACAACTCTGGGATTACTGCGCCGAACCCGAGGCGCGTTACTCCTCGCGCATGGGCAATTCGCCGCTGATCCACGACGGCGTCTACTATGCGGTCAACGATGGCGGCCATCTCACCGCGCTCGACGTCGAGACCGGCGAGCTGCTCTACGAACACGTCTGGAGCAAGCACGCCTACGCCTCGCTGGCCAAGGCCGGCCCCTACATCTACGCCACCGGACGTGAGACCATGCACATCTTCACCGCCGGGCGCAGCTTCGCGCCGGTGGCCGACTTTCCCCACGGCTTCGCCCCTCACGAAGGCGGGCGTTCGACCATCATCCCCTCGCCGTTCTTCGCCGATGGCATGCTGTATTTCCGCGACCGCACCCACCTGTGGTGCATCGGCACGCCGAGTCCGCCGGCCACAGACGAACAGCCGCAAGACGATTAGCAGCAGGCGCTGCCGGAGTCGTTGCCCTGGTAGCGGCTGAACTGGATCTTCTTCTGCCCCGCGGCCACGGCCATGACCTTGGCCAGCACGTCGGCGATCGCGGCATCGCTGCAGCCGTGCTGCCTGCAGGCTTCGCGATAATGCTGCACACAGGGATGGCAGTTCAGCGCCATCCCCGCAGCCAGCCCGATCAGGGCCATCGTTTTCTCGTCGAGCTCACCGCCCTTGGCGGTAGCACCGTAATAAGCGGACCAGGCCGCGGCGTGGATGTCGTTGAGCATGATGGGGCTCCTCGCAACTGGCGCCGGGGGGCGCATCGATGGCGGCCAACCTGCCGTGACAACCTCCGCGGGCAACGCATTATCGCCGTAGCGTGCCTGCCTGGCAACCGTGCTCGCCATGGCCATCGCTTCCCCGGTCTCCGCTCACCGCTCCTGATCACCACCTCGGTCGTCGTCGGCCGCTGCGACATCTTCGACCCACAATCGCTGACCCACAATCGCTCCCATCGTGCGCGATGGGCCCCCAGAGCCGACCGGCTTGGCTCCACGACGCCGACGGGGCGGAGCGACGTGTTGTCGGTGCGTTACACCCGCTCCTCGTCGCGGTCGGTGGCCAGGGGCACCTGCGGCACCAGACGCTCGACCTGCGTGCTCAGCTCGGGGTCGAGCTCCTCGCCGCCAGCGGCCAGGGCCGGGGCCAACTGCGCGACGCTGCGCGCGCCCACGATCACCGCGTCGACCATGCCGCGACGCAGGGCCCAGGCGGAAGCGAGGGTCGCTGGCGCCCAGCCGGCGGCCTGGGCGAGCTCGGCGAAAGCGGCACCGATGGCGTAGGCATCGCCGGTGCCGTAGCGCGCCTGATAGCGGTCGTCGGTCTGCAGACGCCCGGGCGCCTCGGCGTTGGCGTACTTGCCGGTCAGGATACCCGCGCCCAGAGGCGAGTAGCTCATCACCCCGAGTCCGCAATGGCGCGCCATCGGCAGGATCTCGACCTCGGCGGTGCGCTTGAGCAGATTGTATTGCGGTTGGATCACCGAGATCGGCTCAAGCCCCAGACGCTCGGAGCGGTGAAGGCGGTCCATGTACTGCCAGGCGGCGTGGTTGCTCGCACCGATGCAGCGGACCTTCCCGGACCGGACCAGTTCGTCCATCGCCCGTAACGAGATATCCGGGTCGCAATGCGGGTCGGGATAGTGCATGAAGTAGATGTCGAGGTGGTCGGTGCCCAGGCGGCGCAGACTGGCCTCACACGCGGCGATGATGTGCCGCCGCGAGAGGCCGCGATCGTTCGCGCCCGGTCCGGTGGGGCCACAGACCTTGCTGGTGAGCACCACCTGATCGCGTCGACTGGCGAGCAGGCGGCCAAGCAGGCGCTCGCTCGCGCCGTCGGCGTAGGTGTTCGCGCAGTCGATGCAGTTGACCCCGGCATCGAGCGCAGCGTCGAGCATGTCGGCCGCGGCGACGGCATCGGTTTCGCGATTGAAGGTCATGGTGCCGAGGACGATCCGGGACACCGAGAGGCCGGTACGGCCGAGGATGCACTGTTGCACGGGTGGCTCCGTGAGCGAGGGGTGGCGGCGACGATGGACCGGAGTGCAGAGCGCATGCTGGGCCCTCGACACGGCGGAGCAACGCCGGGACAGCGGAGCAACGCCGGGACAGGGTCGCGCGCTCTGCGCTTGACCGGCTTGCGCCCATTCTAGCATGCGGCGCATCTGGGTTCCGGCACCGCAAGCGGTGACCGGGCGAGAGGGAAGCCGGTGCGAATCCGGCACGGACCCGCCACTGTGAGGGGTACCGGAGCGTCATCACCACTGCGCCACGGCGTGGGAAGGGACGCATTCCGGGCGACTCCCCGAGTCAGGAAACCTGCCCAGAGCGCGCTCGACACGACCCCCGGGAACTGGGGCACGGTCGATTCCTCCCGCTGCCGCCGTGCAGCCGGAGGACTACGCACCGGGTGACCGGGACGTGACGGGCGTGAGCTGGGCAGGAACGCGGTGTTCCCGGCCGGCACGCCTCCCACGCCCCGGAGCCTCCGGCCATGTCCTTCCCCCTACGCCTCGTCCCCTCTCTCAGACTGCTGCTCGCTGGCGGTGTCGTCGCGGTCCTGCCGGCCACGGCCGCCGGTGACGCCCCACCGTGGCTGGTCGCCACGTTGGCGCTGCTCGCCGCCCTGAGCGTGGTGGCGTGGGTCCTCCTGCGGCGTCGGACGCTGGAGCCGGTCGCCCGTCGCCGGGTGGGCGCGGGCCTCGCGGCGCTGGCGGTGATGGCGCTGCTGCTGGTCCTGTTTCGCCACGACGGTCAGCCCCCGGAGAGCTACCTGCTGATCGTGGCCGCGCTCGTGTGCTCGC
>JBEPXK010000047.1:0-13332 GCA_041641915.1 Planctomycetota bacterium | reverse complement strand
GCTACCGACCAGGGCGGAATTCGTGGCCCAGGGCTTCGCGATAACGCGCGGCCGCCTTGCGACGGGCCTCGACGATCTCGTTCCAGCCCGGCTCTGCGCCCGACCCGGCGAAACGGACCTCGGTCTCGCGCCGGATCATCTGCCGCACCTGGTCGGTCCAATGGGCGATGTCTGATTCGATGAAGTCCCGGCGTACCGCGTCGCGCACCGCGGCGAAGGGTGGATAGGCGGCCTCGCGGCGATCGAGCACCCGCACCAGCAGCAGGCCGTCGGCGTGCTCGAGCACCGGCAGGAACACCGCGCCAGCCGCGAGATCGGCCGCCTCGGATGCGGCGAAGATCTCATCCATCACCGCCGCCGGCAGCGGCCGGGCCCCGTCGACCGAGGGTCGCCCGTCGGCGTCGACCCAGCCGACCTGGCCGCCGCTGTTGGCGCCCGGGTCGTAGGCCCGACCCCAGAAGCGCCAGGCGCGGGCGAAATCGAGCTGGTTCTCGGCGATGATGTCGGCGCGCAGGCGCTCGACACTCCGGCGCTGCTGTTTCTTGACCGCCGGTGCGACCTCGCCGCCGCCGCCGGCCTCCGGCGCGCTGTCGTCGAACGGGCGATGGATCACCGCCAGCCTGACTGCGGCCGGATCGCCGAAGCGATCGGGGTACCGCGCGAAGTGATCGCGCAACAGCTGCTCCTCGGTCGCCGCGTCGGGCGCGACGATCGCCTTCTCGAGCACCAGCGCGTGCAGGCCGGCGGCCATACGGAAGCTCGCCTCGGCCATGTAGGTCTCGAGGTCGACCCCCTCCTTCTGTTCGAGGTAGGAGGCGAACGGCACGATCGGCAGATCCTTCTCTTCGAGCTTGCGCCGGAACACCCGCTCCTGGCGCGAAAGCTCCTCGTAGAGCACCTCACCGGTGATCTCGATCCCGTGGCGCTCCAACGCGCGGCGGACCATGCTCAGGTTGACCAGTTCGTTGCGCACCTTCGGGCCTGCCTCGGCGAGCAGCTCGGAGACCAACAGGATGCGCGGCACCTGCCAGTTGCCCATCGCCACCAGCACGTCGTCGTCCTCGAGCCGCGACCAGGGGATGCTCTCCAGTTGCCGCGAGACCAGCTGCATCAAAGTCTCGGTCCCCTCCTTGCGCAGCAACGAGGTCTCGAGATCGCGCAGCAGGATCGGCGCACCGTCGACCCAGGCCACCGGGGTGGCCCCGGTGATCGCCGGCGCCGCCGGCTCCTGTTCCGCGCTCGCCACCGGTGCCGCGCTCGCAAGGGTCCAGGCCACGACCAGCGCCACCATGCCGCTTCCAGGCTTCATCATCTCGCCTCCAATTCCGCCCACGCTGCATGCAGCGCCAGCAACTGATCCACCGCCAGACGTTCGACCCGCTGTTGCGGATCGAGCCCGGCGCGCTCACACAGGGCATACGCCGCGTCCGCCGCATGCTTACAATCGCGCAGCGCGCGCGAGAGCTGTTTACGGCGGAAGGCGAACAGGTCGCGGCACATCCGCCCGAAATCCGCCGGCACCGCCCGTGCGACCTGCCATTCCAACACCGCGCTCTCCACCCGCGGCCGCGGATGGAAACAGCCCGGCGGCAATCGACGCAGGATCCGGCCCGTGCCCGACGCCGCGGCGACCGCCGCGCTCGCGCCCCAGGCCGGATCGCCAGGACCGGCGCACAGGCGCCGGGCGGCCTCGAGCTGGACCGTGACCACCATCCGCCGCGGCGGCCGCGGCAGGCAGACTGCGTTGAGCAGCACCGGGATCGAGACGTCGTAGGGCAGGTTTGCGCACAGACTCCAGGGCTCGGCGGCGAAATCGACGATCGCCGGATGCAGCGCATTCTTGCCCGCAAGGCAGTCTCCGTGCACCACCGTCAGCCGCGGATGGACCTGCTCCTGGGCGAGCAGGCGCACCAGCCCGGCATCGATCTCCACCGCCAGCACGGTACAGCCGGCCGCGAGCAGTCCCTCGGTCAGCAGCCCGGTGCCCGGACCGACCTCGACCACCCGTTCTCCCGGCGCGGGATCGAGCGCGGCGACGATCGCCGCGAGCGCCGCCGCGTCGACGAGGAAGTTCTGCCCCAACCGCCGGGTCGGCGCCAGGCCGTAGGCGGCGAGCTGCGAGCGCAGGCGCGTCGGCAGACCGGCCACCGTTTCAGCGCGCCTCCGCCGTGGCGAAGAACGCCGCCGGCGGCAGCAGGCGACGGGCGGCCGCGGCGGGGATCAACAGGCGCCCGGGGCGCGCCGCGTCATCGGCCGCATCGCCGCGCACGCCGACCGCCACCGGCTGTTCCCCCGTCACCGGCGCGATGTGCAGGATCAGGTGTTCGTCGCCGACGCCCACGCCGGGCAGGCGCAGACGCAGACTCCCGGCCAGTGGGCCATCGGGCTCCGGAGCCGGCGCCTGCGCATCGTGGGCAAGGGCCTCGAGCCGGGTGAGAAAGCGCAGATAACGCCGGACCACCGCGTCCTCGCAGGGGCGACGGCCCGCGGGCGTGACCAGCGCCCAGCCCTCGGCGCCGCGCTCGATGGTGTAGTCGCTCGCGGCGTCCTCTCCGGCGAGATCGAAGGCGATGGCCTGGATCTGCGAGGGCAGCGCGCTGAGCACCAGGGTCCGGGTCACCGAAGCAAACAGGCTCTCGATCAGCTCGGGCCCGAAACGGCGGACGACCCCACGTTCGAGGTCCACGCCGCGCCACTGCTCGCCCTCGCGGCGCAGGGCCAACCGCCAGTCGCGCACCACCGTGTCGCCGAGCGCGACCCCATCGCGGACGTTCGCTACCGCTGGCGGCACGATGCGCACCATCAGGCGCCGGTCGCCAGGCGCACGACCGATGGCCTCGTCCGCGGCAGCGGCAAGCGCGATCACCGGAGCCGGGGCACGCTGCAGCGCGCGCACCAGACGCTCGATCGCGACCGGATCGGCCGCCCGCCGCTCGCCCGGCTCGCGTCGGTCATCGACCACCTGCACCGGCAGCAGCGACCAGCCGCCCGCCCCGCGCGCGAGGATCTCGGCCTTCTGCGCCTGCGGCTCCACCACCACCCGCTGCAGCTTGGCCAGCCGTTCGCGAGCAACGCGGATCAGCCGGTCGTCGAGCAGCGGCACCGGACCCGGCGCGCGCAGCAGCTCCGGCACCCGGCGCGCCGTCGCGACATACCAGGCGCTCTGCACCTGATCGCCGGCGACGCGCAACCAACGCCCGCGTGCGCCCAGGCCATGACCGTCGCAGCGGATGGTGACCGCCTCGGGGTCGGGCGCGGGCTGCCACAGCGGCGCATCGCGTCGCTGCCAGCTGACCAGGGGGATGTCGTTGAGCGCGGCGAAGACCGTCTCGCCGACCGTGTCGGCGCCGGCGCCGTGGCCTTCGGGCCAGGTCACGCTCCACGGCGAGGCGAGATCCTGCGCGGTGATGGTCGAGTCGCGGTCGAGCCGCACTAGCAGCTGCGAGCCCCGCGTGGCCACGACCTCTTCCAGCGGCTGGGGAACGAAGTGCACGTCGATGTTAAGCAGATAGTCCGTGGCGAAGCGCGCGGCGGTCTCCTGCCAGGCCGCCGCGGCAGCGGGATCGCAGACCTGCGGCGGATAGCCGACCAGCTCGACCACGTGGCGCCCCGCGAGCGCGAACAACCGCAGCTCCAACGCCGCAGCCGTGGGGCGCTCGAGCCGACAGCTGGCGACCTGCTCGGCGGTGGCGGGCAGGGCGACGCCGTCGAGATCGCCGAGGGTGAAGCCGGCGAAGACCCGCAGCAACGCCGCGACGCGGTGGTCATAGGGCGGCGCCGCGGGGCGTTCGGCGTCGACCCAGCGGCCCGGCCCGGTGCCGTCGGCCACCAACCGCCGACCGCCGAGCGCCAACGCCACCAGCCGTGTGCTCGGCAGCAGGTCCGGCCGGTCGAGCCGTCCGAGCCGCGCCCGCAGGCCCCGCGCCACGGCCGCATCGCCGCAGGCGAACACCGCCGCAGCGGCCGGATCGTGGACCCAGAGCACGTCGCGTTTGACGCCCCAGGCGATGCGCTCGCCGTCGAGGGCGACACAGCGGCTACCGTCGATGCCGTAGGCAGGCAGTTCGTCGGCCGCGACCGCCACCCGTTCGCTCCATTGCAAGCGGGCCAGTCCGCGGCGCATCCGCGAGACCGCCTGCGGATCGGGATCGCGCTCGAGTCCGTTGATCACCAGCTCGTCGCCACGCAGTTCCTGGCGCAGATCGGGCAACTCGATGACCACGTGCTCGGCATCCAGGCGCCCGGCGAGCAGGGTGCGATGCGCCTCGGCGGTGTCGGCGGGGCGGAAGAGGTAGACCGCGAGGGCGATCACCGCCAGCGACAATGCGATCCAGCCGTAACGGCTCATCGGCGCTCCCACCGGCTGTACGCGTACCGTCCCCGTGCCGTCGCCCGCGCGTGGATCACCCGAACTCGTGGTCCCGCGGCAGGTCGTCGCTCGAAGCCAGGCCGAAGCGGTCGAGGAAGACGTCGGTGGTGCCGTAGAGCATGGGCTTGCCGAGCAGTTCCTCGCTACGGCCGACCACCTGGATCAGCTTGAGATCCATCAGCTGGCGCAGCATCGGCCCGGACTGCACGCCGCGGATATCCTCGATCTCACCGCGATGGATCGGCTGTTTGTAGGCGACGATCGCCAGGGTCTCCATCGCGCTGCGGGTCAGGCGCGAGGGCAGCTCCTTGCGATCGAGCTGGCGCACCCAGGCGTGGAAATCGGGGCGGGTGAGCATTTGCCAGCCCGCGCCGATCCGCCGCAGATCCCAGCCCCGGCGCTCGCGGCCATAGCGGTCGGCCAGGCCGGCGAGGAAACCCTCGAGGTAGGATGGTTGCGCACCGGGCAGCAGCGCGGCGATGCGCTCGGTGGTCAACGGGCGCGTGCTGACGAACAGCAGGCCCTCGATCACCCCGCGCAGCTCGATCGGCGGCAGGTCGACGGTATCGGGCACCAGATCGTCGGCGCCCCCCATCTGAGAGATCTGGGCGTCGAGCGCGGTGCGGACGCTGGCGGCGTCGAGCGTCTCCACCAGCGGCGCGGCCTGTGTCGGCGCAGCCGTGATCGCGGCCGCCGCACCGGTCGGCTCTGCGCGCATGCGCGCGCCGGCGACCGCGGCCGCATCGCCGGCGACGGTGGCCACGTTGGGCGCAGTGCCGCTCATCGCACCCCCTGCAGGAAATTGCCGAGCATGGCGTGCCCGTGCTCGGTGAGGAAGCTCTCGGGGTGGAACTGAACGCCTTCGATCGGCAGCTCGCGGTGCCGGATGCCCATCAGTTCATGGCGGTCGGTGGTCCAGGCGGTCGCGACCAGCCCCGCGGGCAGATCCGGGTTGACGGTCAGGCTGTGATAGCGGGTGGCGGTGAAGGGATCGGGCACGCCGGCGAACACGCCCTGGCCGTCGTGGGTCACCTCGCTGGTCTTGCCGTGCATCAGGCGCTCGCAGCGTTCGACCACTCCGCCGAAGGCCTCGCCGATGGCCTGGTGGCCAAGGCACACACCGAGCAGCGGAATCCGCTGCTGCGCGCAGGCCGTGACCAGGTCGATGCTGATCCCCGCCTCGCGCGGGGTGCAGGGACCGGGCGAGATCAGCACCCGCTCCGGCTGCAGGGCCAGGGCCTGCGCAACGTCGAGCTCGTCGTTGCGCCGCACGCTGAGTTCGGCACCGAGCTCCCACAGGTACTGGACCAGATTGAAGGTGAAGCTGTCGTAGTTGTCGATGACCAGGATCATACGCTGCGTCCGGACGAGACCGATGGGCCCGGCCCTACGCGGAACCGGGATGGGGACACGGATACGGGGCCGACCCTCACCAGTTCTCGGCCAGGATCTCGAACCAGCCCTGCGGATGGGCGCAGGCGGGGCACAGCGGCGGCGCCGCGGTGCCCTGGTGCAGGTAACCGCATTTGAGGCAGCGCCAGACCACCGGCTCGCTGCGCGCGAAGACGGTTCCTGCTTCGACGTTGGCCAGCAGACCGAGGTAGCGGCGCTCGTGCTGCTTCTCGGCCACGCTGACGTGGTCGAACAACGCGGCAATGGTGTTGAAACCCTCCTCGCGCGCGACCGCGGCGAAGCCGGGATAGAGCGTAGACCACTCGTGATGCTCGCCCGCCGCGCCTTCGCGCAGGTTGGCCGCCGAATCGCCGATCACCCCGGCCGGAAAGGAAGCGGTGATCTCGACCTCGCCGCCTTCCAGATGGGAGAAGAAACGCTTGGCGTGCATCGCCTCCTGATCCGCGGTCTCGGCGAAGATCTGCGCGATCTGGATCAGGCCCTCCTTGCGGGCCTGCGAGGCAAAGTAGGTATAGCGGTTGCGTGCCTGCGATTCGCCAGCGAAGGCGGCGAGCAGGTTCTTCTCGGTCCGGGTCCCGGTGATCGCGGGCATGGCACACCCCCTCCAACGCGCGCTGGCGTGGCGCACCAGTGTGCCCGCGTCACCGACCGGTCAAGCTCGCACGGCGACGGCCGAACGCAGGGGTTCGTCTGGTCGACCGCGTGATGCTGGCCCACCGGCGCACCCGCCTCCTGAACCAGGCGCACAGGCGGGGCCTGTGGCCCCTGCTCGCCCTCCGGCTGGCTGAAGGCGACGCCGCGGCTGATGTGCAACGCCGCGAAGCCCGGACCACGAACGCGGTTGCGGTGGAAGTGGATCTGGCGGCCGTCGGTGGTGCGCAGGCAACCGTACTCCGCGCTCAGCTGTTCGACCACCGCCTGGACCTGCTGCTCGCCGTGCTGATCGCCCCTGACGGCATCAGGCCCACCGGGCCTGATGCCGCCACAAAGCAAAGCCCCCCGCAGGCTCTTGGCCTGCGGGGGGCTTCGGTGGCACACCGGGGAGGATTCGAACCCCCAACCTCCTGATCCGTAGTCAGGTGCTCTATCCAATTGAGCTACCGGTGCAGATGATCCGGCTGCCGCGCTCGCGCGGAGGCGCAAGTGATAGGGACCCCGCGCTCGGAGTCAAGGTCCTTATCCGCGGCCCCCGGAGCACCGGGTTCATCGCAATTTCTCCCGCCGTTCACATTCGCTTTACGCTCCGCGCTAGGCTTCGCGCCACCCCATCCACCTGACCGGAACGGCTCCCGCGCTGACGGGCGGCCACGATCAAACCCGGTATCCCACCGCCCTGCGAGAAAGGTCGACCCTCATGCGCACCCCCCTCCTCTCCGGTCTGATGGCCGTCTGCATCCTCCTTCTCGGCGCCTGTACCGGCAACGGCGGCGAAGACCGACGGGCTGACGGGGCGAGCGCGACCCACGCCAAGCCCGGCTTCGCCGTCTACGAGCGCGACGGCCGCCTGTGGGTCTTCCACGAGGACAGCGAGCACGAGGCCACCTTCCTCGCCGTCGGCGAACCGGCCAAGAGCGTGACCATGATCGGCGTCGGCCCGGGCGGCAAGAGCATCCGCGCCATCGACAAGGATGTCGTCGTGGCCTACCTCGCCGCCAAGCCCGGCTACCACACCGAGGTCAAGAATGGGCGTGTCTGGGTCTTCCGCGAGGGCAGCGAGGATCACGATCGCTACCTCGCCGAGGGCGAGCCGGGCAAATGCTACACTGCCATCGGCGTCGGCCCGCTCGGCGCCACCGTCCGCAGCGAGAGCAAGGACCACGTCGCCGGCTGGCTCACCGCCAAGCCCGGCTACCACACCGAACTGGTCGACGGTCGCGTGTGGATCCTCGAAGAGGGCTCCGAGGCCCATCAGGAATTCGCCGCCAACGGCGAGATCGGCAAGAACTACACCTCCATCGGCACCGGCCCGATGGGCATGAGTCTGCGCAGCGACAGCCGCGAGACCGTCTACGCTTGGGCCGCGACCGAACCGGGCTTCAACACCTACATCGTCGACGGCCGCATCTGGGTCTTCGAGCCGGGCAGCGAAGCCGAGGCCGAATTCAAGGCCAACGGCGAACCGGCCAAGTCGGTCACCTTCGTCGGCGCCGGCCCGCTGGGCATGACCGTCCGCGGCGCCGAACGCGCGACCGTGGTCAGCTACATCGCCGCCAGCGCCAGCTGAACGTCAGCACACAAACACGAATGATCGACCGCCCCGGAGCCAGCAGCTCCGGGGCGGTCGCTTTTGGCGGCTCCTCGACGTTTCGTGTGGGCAACGCGAGCTGCGAGCTGCGAACTGCGACAAGCACAACCGGCCAGCAAGCCATCTGCCATCGCCCCGACCAGCGGCTCCGGCCATGCCGACCACAGGCGTCGACCGCTGCCTACGCCGCCGGCAACCCACTCCGATACCGACGCTGGATCTGCCGGTGAACCTGATGCGCCAGGGCCTTGCGATCGATGCCAGCCTGGGGCTGCATGCCCGGCAGCAGATGGATGTCGATGTCGAGTCGCTTGATGCCGATCAGCCGCGCCAGGTGGGGCACGAAGCGCATATCGCCGTACCAGCAGACCCGGTCGCGGGTGCGGACGCTGAAGGGGCGGCCGCCGATCTCGCGATAGCGGATGCACACTGGTCGTACGGTGCACGCGGCGTCGACCGCGCTCTGGAAGAAGGCCGACTTGAACGGAAGGACCTGCTCGCCGTTGGTGGAGGTGGCCTCAGGAAACACCACCACCGGTCGCCGGTGCAGCTCGCGCGCGAGCATGCCGGCGTGTTCGCGCGCGGCGCGCGCGCTGCGGCGGTCGGTGAACAGGCAGCCGCCACGCCGGGCAACGCTGCCGAGGAAGCGGTTGCGCTCGGTCTCGGTCGAGGTGACGAAGCACAACGGCGCCATCGCCATGAGCACCAGTGGGTCGATGTAGCTCAGGTGGTTGACCACGTAGAGCCCGGGCTGGCCGAAACCGGCCTCGGCGCCGTGAGCCCGGACCCGCCAACCCATGATCCGCGCCATCTGCCGGCAATAGCGGCTGGAGCGACGAATGTCCTCGCTCCGGATGGGGCGCCGCAAAACGGAGGGAACGAGGTAGCAGGCCACCGTCCAACCGACCGCGCAGCAGCGCAAGACATAGCGCAGCATCGCTCAGCAGTACCGCCGGACGAAAGCTGCGTTGGCGCCCTTCCAATCGAGCGCGGTGAAGAAGTCGACGCAGCCGAATTCGGGGTCGTAGCTCGGCTCGAAGGCGACCTTGGCTCCAGCGGCGAGGTAGAAGCGCAGCAGCGGCGCCATCAGCTCCTGCACCCGCGACTCGTGCGCCGGGCTCCAGCTGTCGATCGCCGCCACCGCTTCGCAGAAGCCCGTCAACCGTTTGGCCGGCACCGGCCGCACCGGCTGCTCGCGCTCGAGGATGTGGCCGTGATCGGCGAACCAGCAGGCCAACAGGGCCGCATCGTGGGCGGTCGGGGCCATCAGACTCGAACAGCCGAAGAACCAGTCCACACCGCGGGTATTCGCGTACCAGGCGATGGCCCGCCCCAGGGCGATCATCGCCATGTTGTTGCGCCACTCCTTGCGCAGGCAGGCTCGCCCCAGCTCGACCAGATTGCCGGGAAGGCGCGCAAAATCGCCGAGCACGAATTCGGTCGCGGTATAGAAGTCGGCCGCGGCGCGACCGGGATTGAAGCGGTAGGTACCGACCAGCTCGCCGCTCACGCTGTCGCGGATCATCAGATGGTCGCAGCGCGGATCGAAAGCATCGGCATCGCTCTGGCCATCGGCGTCCTGCCCCTGCCATTCCTGACGAAACACTTCATAGCGCAGCTGCATGACCTGTTCGCGATCGCGCTGGCAGTCGGCCAACGACACGCGGAAGCGGCGCCAGGTGAAGAAGTGGGACTGGGTGGTGGACTGCTGTTGCCTCATCGCAACTCCAGTGATGAAAGGGGCCTCACGACTCCGCGTGGAAACGGCCACTATGCGCGAGAGCGTCACGCACCACAGTAAATATTTGAAAAACACCTGAAGAAGAACGGGCGCGATCCACGCCCGTCCGGAATGGATCTTACGGGCGTGTTTAGCGCAAATTAACGCATCGATCACACGGTCTTGCATTGGCCGGAATATGCTGTGGCCGTGTTGGACATACACCGCCCGTCGCCCTGCCACCCCACCACCCAGGCGCCACTGCAGATCGCTCTGGTGACGGAGACCTATCCGCCCGAGATCAACGGGGTCGCGATGACCCTCAAACGACTCACCGACGGCGTCGAGGCCCGCGGCCACCGCGTCCAGGTGGTCCGGCCCAAGCAGGACGAACCCCGCCGCCGACCCAACAACGGTCAGCACAGCCAGATCCTCCTGCCCGGCTTCCCGCTGCTCGGCTACCGTGACCTGCAGATGGGCTACCCGCGCCGCACCGCCCTGCTCAGCCGCTGGCGCCGCAACCCGCCGGATATCGTCCACGTCGCCACCGAGGGGCCGCTCGGGCTCTCCGCCCTGCTGGCCGCGGCCGAGCTCGGCATCCCGGTCAGCTCCAGCTTCCACACCAATTTCCACCAGTACAGCGGCCACTACGGCGTCGGCCCCCTGGGCCCGGCGATCCTCTCCTATCTGCGCCACTTCCACAACCGCACCCGCTGCACCATGGTGCCGACCGTGGTCCAGGCGCTGGAGTTGCGCACCCAGGGCATCACCAACGCGACCGTGCTCGCACGCGGGATCGACACCGCGATCTTCAACCCTGCGCGACGGGATAGCGCGCTGCGCACGAGCTGGGGCGTCGGCCCCGACGACCCGGTGATCGGCTACGTCGGCCGGCTGGCCGCGGAGAAGAACCTCGACCTGGTCCGCCGCGCCTTCGCCGCCGTGCGCGAGGCCCACCCCGGCGCCAGGCTGCTGCTGGTCGGCGACGGCCCGGAAGCCGAAAGTTACCGCGGGATCGAAGGCTGCATCTGCGCCGGCGTACGCCGCGATGCCGAACTCGCGGCGCACTACGCCAGCTGCGATTGCTTCGCCTTCGCCAGCCTGACCGAGACCTTCGGCAACGTGGTCACCGAGGCCCTGGCCTGCGGCGTGCCGGTGGTCGCCTTCGACTACGCCGCCGCCGCGCTGGTGCTCGACACCCAGACCAACGGTCGCCCGATCCCGGTCGCCGACGAACAGGCCTTCGTCACCGCGGTGGTCGAACTCGCCAGCGACAGTGCGCTGCGCGCGCGCCTCGCCGCTGGCGCGTCGCAGTCGGTGGCCCACCTCACCTGGGATGCGATCACCGACCGGTTCCTGCACCTGCTCGGCGGCTGCATCAACGGCAAACGCGAGCGGAGGAGCCAGTCATGCGCATGATCAGCCAGCCCGCGCAGTGGGAACAGCACTGGTGCGAGTGGATCAACCGCCTCAACCGGCGTCGCTGGGCCAGCGTCCTCTTCGGCGCCGTCTCCCGCCTCGGCGACGGCGTGTTCTGGTACACGCTGATGGCCTTGTTGCCGCTGGTCTACGGCTGGCAGGAATGGCGCCTGGTGGGCACCATGCTCGCCACCGGGCTGGTCGCGCTGCTGCTCTACAAAGTCCTCAAACGGGTGACCCACCGCCCCCGGCCCTGCGCCGACGGCGCGATCCATCGCACCACCGAACCCCTCGACCTGTTCAGCTTCCCCAGCGGACACACGATGCATGCGGTCGCGTTCACCTGGCTGGTGCTCGTGCCGCACCCGGAGCTGGGCTGGTTCCTGGTGCCGTTCGCCATCCTGGTCGCGGTCTCGCGCCTGGTCCTCGGCCTGCATTATCCCTCTGACGTCCTGGTCGGCGGCCTCATCGGCGGCTCTCTGGCCAGCGTGAGCATGCTGTGCCTGTGATCCCCGCCGCGCCACCACCATCCCCCCTTCGCTCGCGGCCGCCACCGCGGGCCCGGAGACGCGGACCACGCTGAGGGTCCGTATCGGAGCACCGCAGATGATCGCTACATCGCCGCCCCTGCTTCGTCCCCCTCCCATCGTGGTCATCTCGGACTGCCACCTCGGCACCGGCGCCTCCCGCGCAGAGAGCCTGCTCGCCTATCTCGAGGGTATCGACCCGGAGATCCTGGTGATCAACGGCGACCTCTGCGACCTGGGCATGTATTGGCGCAACCACTGGCCGCCGCTGCACCGCGAAATCCTCTCGCGCATCCTCCGTTTCGCCGCCGAGGGCGTGCAGGTGCACTACGTGATCGGCAACCACGACGCCCCGATCCGGCGCTTCGCCGGCATGCTCTTCGACGGGTTGCAGGTCACCGACCGTCTCCACCTCGACCTCGCCAGCGGGCGCACGCTGATCATCCACGGCGACTGCCTCGACGAACAGCTCAGCAGCCGCGGGCTGACCTGGCGCCTGGCCGGTTGGGGCTACGACAAACTGATCAACTTCGCCACCGACATGGACCGCATCCGCGCCATCTGTGGCCTGCGGCCGTGGTCGCTGGCCACGGCGATCAAGGCCCGCCTGCCCGGGGCCCGCCGCTACATCGAACGCTTCGAACAAGCGGCGGCCACCTACGCCGCGCGCGAAGGCTTCTCCACCGTGATCTGCGGCCACATCCACCATCCCGGCTCGCGGCTGGTGGAGACTGAACACGGCCCGGTGACCTATCTCAATACCGGCGATTGGGTCGAGCACTGCTCGGCCCTGGAATGGGACGGCCACACCTGGGCCCAGGCCAACGTGCCGTTGGCGCTGCCAGCGGCCGCGATTCCCGACGATCGACCGCGGCATACCACCGCGGAGATCCGCGAGAACGTCGGCCCCAGTGGTTCACGCCGCTTCGAGGCCGCAACCCTGGTCCCGAGCTGAGCCGGGATATGCCGCAGCCCCGGCCATCGACCGGGGCTGCGCGTGGCTCGGGCACGGAGATCCCGACGCTCAGGCGTCGAAGATCCGCTTCTCGCGGTAGGCGGTCCACATCGGCTCGAAGGCCACGTCGCGGTCCGGCGCCGGCCGGCAGGGCACCTGCTCGGCGGTGAACAGCTCGGGCGCCTCGGCGCTGTAACGCACCTCCTGGATGGTCTGCTTGAGCTCCGGATTCTCCGGGCGCCAGTGCGGGACCTTCCCGGTCTGCGCGTCGCCGAACACCGCGGGCATCGGCTTGCCGGCCGGATCGAGCACGACGTAGCTGCCGCGGCTGCCCAGGCCCTTGGCGATCAGGTCCTTGATCGCGAACAGCTGACCGACGTGCAGCAGGCACTGACTCTCGGCCTGGACGCAGGCCGCGAGCTCGGCGGTCGACGCGGCCTTGACCCCCGACGCGCTCAGCGCGCGATACTGGCCCACCGCCGCCTCGAGCGCGGCGTCGATGGCCTCGGAGTCGCGGATGTGTGCGCCGTAGAGACTCATGCGCTCGCACAGCTCCTCCATCACCGCGTCCGGGTCGGGCCCGTCGCTGGAGAGGTAGCTCTGGGCGCGCTCGATCGCGGCTCCGGCACAACCCGCCGCCGCGTCGTCGAGCCCGTCCCGGGCCACCTCGGCGCCGTAGACATT
>JBEPXK010000046.1:0-13521 GCA_041641915.1 Planctomycetota bacterium | reverse complement strand
CGGCCCCCATCGGCCGACAGAGCCCTGTTTTCCGCCGAAAATGGGCCGGAGGCCCGGCGGAAACGCCAGCGAAGCTGGCGAAGGGCGACCGAGGCCGGGGGGGTACGCGCCGAAGGCGCGAGGGGGCAGCGCCCCCTCTGAAGGAAGCCTCAAACATGGTTGACGTAGCGCTCTACGCCTGCGTCATCGCGCCTTGTATCTGCCTATCCGGCGCGGCGCATGGGTTCCACTCTGCTGGAGCCATAGCCTCAGCGCGTCAGTCGTCGCCGCCGAGCGCCGCGCGCTCGGCGGCCGCGCGGCTGCGACCGCGGTAGGGATCGCGCGGGTTGGCGTTCTCATGGAAAGCCCGGCGCAGAAGGTGGACCCCCAGCGCGCGGGTGTCGCTCACGCAGACCTGGGCGTTGCGGGCGGTGTCGCCAAGTCCAATGCTGACCATGCCCGCAGCGCGGATCGCTTCGACCCCGGCCTCGGCGTCCTCGACCCCGACGCAGTTCCACGGCAGCACCCGCAGCCGCTGGGCCGCGAGCAGGAAGACCTGCGGATCCGGCTTGGAGGCGGTGACGATGTTGCCATCGGCGACCGCGTCGACGAAGTTGTCGAGCCCGGTGCGCGCGAGCACCAACGGGGTGTTGCGGCTGGCCGACGCGATCGCGATGCCGATACCCTCGCGCCGCAGCTCCGAGAGCAGCTCCACCGCCCCGGGGAGGATGTCTTCGGCGGTCATGGTTCCGACCAGACTGCGATAGTGGTCGTTCTTCTGTGTGCACTGCGCGGTGAAGGCCTCGAACGCGGGCGGCTCGCGGTGGTTGTGTGCGTAGATCCGCCGCAGGCTCTCCTGACGGGAGACGCCGCGCAGGCGGTGGTTGACCGACTCGTCGAAATCGAGCCCGAGCTCGTCGGCCAGCTCCTTCCAGGCGAGATAGTGGTATTTATCGGTGGTCACCAGCACGCCGTCGAGGTCGAACACCACCGCCTCGAGGCCCTGCTCGCGCCAGACGTGGCGGTGCGCGACCTGCTGTTTCGCGCCGGCGTCGATCCGCGTCGGCCGTCCGGCCACGCGCAGTTCCACAGCCTGCTCGCCGTGATTGCTCACCTGGACCCCGCCGGGGGTCACCCGCACCGCGAGCTCCTGACCGCGATGGCGGAAACGATAGTCGAGCCGCTCCCAGGCCGGCGGCAGCGCGGGGGCGATGTCCACGCCTGCGGCGGCGACCCGGAGCCCGCCGTAGCCCTGGACGGTGGCCGCCCACAACGCCGCCTGGGCGCCGCAGTGGATGCCGCGACCGGTATCGCCGTAGGCGTCGGCGAGATCGACCGCGAGCGCGGCGCCATAGAAGCGGGCGGTATCGCGCGGCAGGCCCAGCCGCGCGGCGAGCAACGCGTACACCGCCGGAGCGTGCGCCGCGAGATGATGGCACAGCGGCGCGTGGGCGCGCCAGGTCGCGGCGAGATCCTCGTCGGCGACCGCATCGCCCGCGAACAGCCAGGCCAACAGGGCGTCGGGCTGCTCGGCGACGCGGTCGGCGCGGATGCCGTGTTCGCCGGCCGCGGTCTCATCGGGCTCGCAGAGCTCGCTCCAACCGGCGAACGGGGCCAGCACCGCCCCGTCGCGCGGCAGGTGGAGCCCCGTGGCGATCGCGGCCCAGCGTTCCCGCTCCGGCGCCGCGGGCAGCTCCAGGCCCGCGTCCATCGCGGCGTCGTCCTGCGTCAGACGGTCGAGCTCGGGGCCCAGGCGCTGGAGCAGCGAGCGGACCATGAGGTTGATCCAGGCGACGTCGTCGACCACCGGATGCGCCCGATCCGGACCGGTGAGCCCGCGCAGATGCCAGCTGCCGTCCTCCGCCTCGCTGCAGCGCGCGGCCCAGAAACGGGCCACCTCCAGCAGCACCGGCAGCCCGTCGCGCACGAAGTGCTCCCGATCACCGTCGAGGTCGATCTGGTACCAGATGCACTCGGCGAGCACCAGCGAGACGTACTGACGCTCGTAGAGCCCCCCGGGCAGGGCCGGCGGCTGCTCGCAGCCGGAGGCGTAGCTGTGCCAGGGGAAGCGGGCGCCGGGGTAGCCGTCCTGGGCCGCCAACCCCCGCGCGGCCTCGAGACGGGCACGACGATAGCGCAGCTGGTTGGCGCCGCGCGCGGGATCGAGCGCCACGAGCAGCGGCGCGTGGAAGGCTTCGGCGGTCCAGCCGACGGCGCCGCGCCCGCGGTCACCGGTGAGGCCGCGCAGGGCCAGCCCTGCGTCCGGGTCTCCGACCGGCGCGGCGATCCGGGCCGACCACACCGCGAACCGGACCGCACGTTGGGCCTCGGGATCGCCAACGATGTCGATCCGCCCCAGGCGCCAGAAGGCATCGATCGCCTGACGATGCAACCGGCGGGCCCCCTCCCAACCAGTGGCGCCGAGCAGCGGCCGCCCGGCGCGCAACTGATCGCTGGCATGGGGGCCGTGGGCCTCCTCGGCCGCGAGAAGCACCAGCTTCTCGAACACGTAGGTCTGCTCGCGCTCGGGGGCCGGGATGACGTAGCGGATGGCCACCGCGCCCGCGTCGCGCGCCGGCTCGCCGGCGCGCGCGGGGCCATCGACCTGACGCACCCGGGCCAACGCGCCGAAGTGGTGGTCGTCCTGCGGCGCGTGGCGCATGATCTCGAGCCAGCCCTCGCTGGCCGCGCTGTGGCTGACCCGGGCCAGATGGATGCCGTCGGCCCGGCAGTTGGGCAGGTCGCCAACGCGATAGTGCCCCGCGGGGTCGTTGGCCACGTCGCCGTCGAGCCCGAGGACCAGGCTGACCCCGTCGATGGCCGAGGGCACGGTGAGCGTGATCCGCTGGGCGACGAGCTGCGGGTCGGCGAAGGAGGCGAAGCGCTCCTCGACCAGGGTGACCCCCTCGCCGAGCAGGGACTCGCGCCGGAAGATACCGCTCTCCAGATCGAGTTGACGGTTGGCGCTGGCCACCGGCAACAGCTGGCCACCGCGTTCGGCCCGGGCCGGCAGCCAATCCGGCCCCATGAAGGGGTAGGGCAGACCGTAGCCGGCCCGGACGTAGGCCCCGGCGCGGTAGACCCCGCGCGGCGCACCCGGACCGGCGTCCGCGGCGGTGCCCCGGGTGCCGACAGTGCCGTTGCCGATGGTGAAGATCGCCGCGAGCGCGGATTCGTCATCCACGGACAGCTGCTGCTCGTCGATGATCCAGGACATGGTACTCCTCGCCGGCGGGTTTCAGCGCCGGCCGGCAGCCTACGGCTGGGCCGGCGCTGGCAATGCCAGCCGCGCGGACGTGGCCGCGACCGGGGCTGGCGTCATCGTCGACGACACGTAGGCTGGCGGACCGAACCTGGAGCCTCGCCATGCACCGTTCGCTCTCCTGTCTGCTGCTCGTCGGCCTCGCCGTGGCCAGCGCGCCGGCGGTCGACGATCTGCGCCTGACCTACCACAAAGGCAGCGAGGATTTCACCTTCGCGCCCCCCTCAATCGGCGACGAGGTGGAGAAGAACTGGGACGACTCCACCCGCTACGAGATCGGCCTGTGGAACGTGGTCATCGGCCGCTCGTCCTGGGGCATCGCCGGGATCAAGCACGAAGCCGATTTCAGCGACGAGCGCTTCACGCTCGAATACGAGTCGATGGGTGGCCGGCTGTACTTCGCCCAGGCCTACGCCTTCTCCCAGTCGCTGCAGCTCGAATTCCAGTCCTTCCTCGGCTGGTCGCGGACCGAGGTCGACGTCCGCGGCGGAGGCGAGAGCCACGAGGACAACAGCTGGATGTACGAGTACGGCGTGATCGCCGAGGTGGTGTTCTGCTCCAACCCGCGCAGCGGCTTGCTGGTCGGTGCCGGCGGCGGCTACCTGTTCTCGGAGAGCGACTTCGAAATCGACGGCGACCGCGAGATCGGCCAGGAGGGCTGGGGCTTCTGCGGCACGGTGGGATGGCGCTTCTGAGCACCCGGCGCGCCCGCGCCGCCCATCGTCGTCTGCCCCGCCCCGCCCTTCGCCGCCCCTTGCGCGCCGTACGCCCGCCGCGGGTCTCGGCCGTGGTCCCGTGCTACAACGAGGCCGATGGCCTCGCCACGCTGCATCAACGCCTGAGCGCGAGCTGCCAGGCGGTCGTCGGCAACGACTACGAGATCATCCTGGTCAACGACGGCTCGGCTGACACCACCTGGTCGATCATCTGCGCGTTGTGCCAGGACGACCCGCAGACGGTGGGGATCGACCTCTCGCGTAATTTCGGCCACCAGCACGCGCTGACCGCCGGGCTGTCGCGCGCCCGCGGCGAGCTGGTGTTCATGCTCGACGCCGATCTCCAGGATCCGCCCGAGCTGCTGAGCCCGCTGCTCGAGCGGATCCGCGACGGCGCCGACATCGCCTACGGCCGCCGCCGGCTGCGTCACGGCGAGTCGTGGTTCAAGAAGACCACCGCCTTCTTGTATTATCGCCTGCTCGACCGGCTCACCGACACCCGGATCCCGCTCGACGCTGGCGATTTCCGGCTGATGACCCGCCGCAGCGTCGACCATCTGCTCGCGATGCCCGAACACGACCGCTTCATGCGCGGAATGACCGCCTGGATCGGCTTCCGCCAGGACCCGGTCGACTACGATCGCGCCGAACGCAACACCGGCGCCACCGGCTACCCGCTGGGCAAGATGCTGCGCCTGGCGATGACCGGGATCATCGGCTTCTCCGATCGCCCGTTGCGGATGGCGATCCACCTCGCGCTGTTCTGCGCCCTGCTCGCCGTCGGCATCCTCTGCTACGCCGTCGGCAGCTGGCTGCTGGGCTACGCCCATCGCGGCTGGCTGAGCACCATCGGCAGCATCCTGTTCGTCGGCGCCGGCGCCTTCTTCTTCATCGGCATGCTCGGGCAGTACATCGCCCAGATCCACCGCCAGGTCCAATCGCGACCGCTGTTCATCATCCGGGAGCTGCGCCGGCATGACGGCATCGACTGAGCGCCCCGCGCCGGCGCGCGTCGGGCACCTGCGCCAGATGCTGACCTACGCCGTGGTCGGGGTGATCAACACCCTGGTCGGCGGCGGGACCACCTTCGCCACCATCCCATTGCTGGGCGCCTACTGGGCCAACGTCTGCGGTTACGCGATCGGGCTGTGCGTGAGCTACCTGCTCAACAGCCGCTTCACCTTCACCGGACACCGCGCGCCGGGTGCGCTACCGCGGTTCTGGCTCGGCTTCGCCCTCGCCTACGGGCTCAATCTCGCCGTGCTGCGTCTGCTCGAACCGAGCCACGGCGCCTACTGGGCCAACGCCGGTGGCATCGTCACCTACACCGTCGCCTTCTTCCTGATCCAGAAGTTCTACGTCTTCCGGCCGCCGGACCCGGAGGCCGGGCCGCGCACCTGGCTGACCGATCTCGGCCGCGCCGCACTGCTGCTGCTCGCCTCGCGCGTGCTGATGCTCGCCGTGCTGCTGATCCACGGTTCGGTCACGGGCACGGACTGCTGGTCGGCCTGGTTCCAGTTCGACGCCAACTGGTACGCCGATGTCGCCGCGCATGGCTACCTCATCGCACCGCGCTTCGGCCTCGGCGGCCAGGCCAACTGGGCCTTCTTCCCGCTCTACCCGCTGCTGAGCAACGGTCTGGCCCGCATCCTCGGCCTGAGCATCCCCGTAGCCGCGACGCTGCTGACCAACTTCTGCGCCTTCGGCTGCATCTACCTGCTGCTGCGGCTCGGGCGCGACCCCGCCGCGCGCTTCCGTCCGCGCCTGGCGCTGGTGTTCTTCCTCTTCGGGCCCTATTCCTTCTACCACGCCACCGGCTACACCGAGCCGCTGTTCTTCCTGCTGTTGCTGCTCGCCTGGATGCAGCTGCGCGCCGGTCACCCGCTGCGCTCGGGCCTGTGCGCGCTCCTGCTCTCGGCCACCCGGGCGGTCGGGGTGTTCTTCTGCGTTCTCTACGCGGTGGAGATGGTCCGCACCGTGCTACGCCTGCGGCGCGAGGGTCGCGGCGACCTGCGCACGCTCGTCGGCGCCTTGATGCCGCTGATCACCGCCGGATGCATCGCGCCCCTGGGCCTGTTTGCCTTCATGCACCACCTGCACGGCGCCGTCGGCGACGCGATGGCCTTCAGCCATGTCCAGGTCGCCTGGGGCCGGAGCATCGGCAACCCGCTCGCGGTGCTCGCCGAGGGCCTGACGCTGTTCCCCTGGAAGGAGTTCTACTTCGCGATCTGGTACCTGGTCGGGATCTGGGCTTGCGTGCATCTCGCCCGGCGCGGCCGGATCGGCCTGGCGCTGTTCTTCCTCATCGCGATCACCATTCCCTTGAGCACCAGTCTGATCTCGATGCCGCGCTACGTCGGCGCGGTCGGCCTGATCCCGCTCGCCCTGGGCCTGCGCGAACGCGAGCCCGTCCGCTGGCGCTTCGCGCTGTACACCACGCTGCTGGTGCTCTGCAACATCCCGCTGCTGATCATGTGGTGCTGCAGCGTCGAGTACATCTACTGAGCATGGGAGCGATCGACGCATGACCGGCACCGGCTCCGTCACCGCGCCGAACATACGGCCCGCCTCCGGGCTGCGGCTGCTCGTGCTCGCTGCGATCGCCTGCGCCGCGTTGTGTTACGAGCTCTACGTGCTCAGCCTCGCCGCCCGGCCGCAGGTGAACTGGGAGCGCGAGCTCTACTACCTCGACCGCGCCGCGCCCTGCTACATCCCACCGGGCGCGCTGGATCTGGACCCGCGGCAACGCCTGACGTTCACCGCCGCAACCGTCGACCGCTGGCGCCCCCGACTGGGGCACGGCTGGCAGGTCACGGATGGCGTGGCCCGCCTCGCCGGCACCGGCCCCGCGACGATCCACCTGCTGATCCGGGCCGAGCCGCGGAGGCTCGCTACAGGCGGCCGCCTGCGGCTGGCGCTCGGCGCAAGCGCGTTGCCGCACCTCGCCGCCCGGGTCAACGGACAGGCGGTACCCGTGAGCGTGGAGCCGGACGGGCAGGAGCGTCACCAGCTGATGCTCGCCCTGCCGCCGGGGCTGCTGCGCGCCGACGGCTGCACCACCGTGCAGCTCGCCGCGCTCGACGCAGTCGCTCCGGCCCCGGCCCTACGCGCGCTGGAGCTGGAGCTGGAACCGGCGACCAGCGACTGAAGCCCGGCGGCTTCAGTCGAGCGCCTGCTTGGTGCTGGGGATCCCGGTACCGGTGATCGCGATCGCCTGGCGCAGGGCGCGGGCGCAGGCCTTGAACGCGGCCTCGACGATGTGATGGGAGTTCTCGCCGCAGATCTGGTGCAGATGCAGGGTGATGCGCGCGTGGTCGCAGAGCGCGCCGAAGAACTCGGGCACCAGCTCGCGATCCCATCCGCCGAGCATCGGCGCGGCGGGGCTGAGCGCGTAGACCAGACAGGGCCGGCCGGACAGGTCGACGCTGGCGCTGACCAGAGCCTCGTCGAGTGGACAGGCGATATGACCGAAGCGCTCGACGCCCGTGCGCTCGCCGAGCGCCTGACGCAGGGCCTGCCCCAGGGCTATGCCCACATCTTCGGAGGTGTGGTGGCCGTCGACGTGCAGATCGCCGGTGCACCGCACTGCCAGGGTGGTGCTGCTGTGCTTGGCCAGGGCCATGAGCATGTGATCGAAAAAGCCGATACCGGTGTCGATCGCGGCCTCGCCGGCGACATCGAGGTCCCAGGAAGCGGTGATCGCGGTTTCGGCGGTGCGACGTTCGACGGTGGCGCTGCGGGTCATGATGCGCCGAGGATAGAGCGCCGGCGCGACGCGGCAATGCGCGGAGCGCCGCGCGGGGCGGTCGGAAGTCCCGGCATATCGCTGGAGAATTCCATTGCCGCGCCGATGCGCTGCCGGAGAGTCGGCCGGATGTACGCCCTGGTGCCACAACGCATGACATCGGCGCGCGCGTTGGTGTTGCCGCCGGCGATCGCGCTGCTGCTGATCGCCGGGCAGCTGGACGGTGGGCCCGGGCCGATGGCGACCCTGATGCTGTGCGCCGCGCTGCTGATGGCGATCGCGGCGATCGGCGCACTGTGGGCGGGCGCCGCGGCGCTGCCGCTGCTCGCGCTGCTCGGCGGCGGCGAGCTGGCCCTGGCCGGATGGACCGCCGCCGGCTGTGGCCTCGGCGCCTGGCTGCACGATCTGATCCCCCGCTGCTGGCGCACCCGCCGCGAACTGCGCGAACAGATCGAGACCGGCGTCCGCGACCGCGACCTGCTCGCCGCCGATCTGCGCCGCTATCCCGACCTGCTCGAGGCCTGCCTGTGTCTGGCCGGCGTCGGCGGCTACGACGACCTGGCCAGCGAGCTGTGCACCGAGATCCGCCGGGTGCTGCCCGAGTGCGTCGCGATCCAGGTCCACCTCGGCAGCCACAACGGCCTCCACTGCCAGGCCGAAATGATCGACGACCGACGGATCCGCCTGCCCGACCCCGACCGCGAGGTGATCTACGTCGCCCGCGAGCAGCGCTCCTACACCTACGCCGCGGGCGAATGCCTCGTCGCCTGCCTGCCGCTGCGCAGCGACCGCCGCGGCGGGCGCAGCGGCATGCCCGACGCGACCGAACGCAAGGACCGCGGCGTGCTGGTGGTCGCCATCCCCGCGCGCGGCGCGGCCGACGCCATGCGTCTGGACATGGTCGAGGCGCTCGCGCGGCTCGCCGGCCTGACGCTCGCCTCGGTCGATCTGCGGCTCCAGGCCCGCAGCCTCGCCCTGCGCGACAGTCTGACCGGGCTCTACGGCCAGCATGAGTTCCTCCGCCGGCTCGACGAGACCGTGGCGCGCGACGCCGACGGCGGCATCGGGCTGGTGATGTGCGACATGGATCATCTCAAGCAGTTCAACGACAATTTCGGTCACGCGGCCGGGGATCGCGCCCTCACCGCGGTGGCCGCGGCGGTGAGCGATGCCGCGCCGGAACCGGCGATCTGCTGTCGCTACGGCGGCGAGGAATTCGCCATTCTGCTGCCCGAGTGCAGCGCCGAGGCGGTGGCCGCCCTGGCGGAGGACATCCATCAGCGGATCGCCCAGATCACCATCGCGCTCGGCGATCAGCAGGCCCGGGTGAGCGCCTCGCTCGGCTGGGCCGTACACCGCGACGGCGAGGAGTCGCGCGAGCTGCTCAAGCGCGCCGACGCCGCCTGCTATGCCGCCAAACAAGCCGGACGCGACCGGGTGGTCGCGGCGTGAGCGGCGCCACCATCCGATTCCTGATTCCGCTCCTCGCCGCCGGCAGCACCGGAGCGGCCTTGCTGGCGGCCGGTCAGGCGCGCGCGCCGACGATCCTCGTCGCCACCGCGGTGTTGCTCGTCGCCGCCGGCCTGGCCCACGACCTGCGCGGCCGCACGCGCCGGGTCGAGAGCCCGGCCGAACTGCGCGAACGCCGCCGGACGATCCAACAGGCCACCCGGGGGCTGCAGGTACTGCGCGGCCTCTACCAGGGCGTGTTCGAGGTCAGCGCCGAGTTGGTCGGCTGCGTCGAAGAGACCGACCTGCGCGAACGGGTGCAGAGCGTGCTGGGCCGGTATTGGCGGTTCTCCTCGCTCGACCTGCTGCTGTGGGAGCGCGGGCAATGGCGCAGCGTCGGCGGAACGGTCAGCGCAGAGCCGCCCCAGCCGGACGGCCCCACCGCGCTGCCGGCGGAGAGCGGTGGCCAGCTGCTGCTCGACCTGAGCACCGCTGTGGAGGGCCAGGCGCTGCTGATCCTCGACGACGCCCGTCCGCAACCGCCGCTGCTCGACCTGCCGCGCGACGACCAGCGCTACATGGCCGAGGTCCTGCGCGGCCAGCTGGCCCTGGCCCTGCGCCGGGTGGTGCTGTTCCGCCAGCTGCAGGATCTCGGCCGCTGCGATCCGCTGACCACCACCTACCGCCGGTGGTACGGGCGTCGTCGGCTCGAGGAGCTGGTCGAGGATCGACGGGTGGTGGCGATCGCGGTGCTCGACATCGACGACTTCAAGGCGGTCAACGACGCCCACGGCCACGAGGCCGGCGACCGCACGCTCGCCGCGGTGGGCCGGCGCATCCGCGAGGAATGCCGCACCGGCGATCTCGCCTTCCGCGACGGCGGCGAGGAATTCGTGGTCGTGCTGCCGGAGACCGGACCCGCCGGGGCCCGCGGCGTGGCCGAACGCCATCGCGGCGCCATCGCCGCCCTCGCCGATCTGCCCCAAGCGGTGACCGTGTCGGTCGGCGTGGCCTCCTGCCTGATGGACGAGACCGCCGAGGAACTGCTCGCGCGCGCCGACGCGGCGATGTACGCGGCCAAGGCCGCCGGCAAGAACCGGGTGGTGGTCGCTGAAGAGGTGGACGGCCCGAGCAGCTCGAGCATGATCCGGGTGATGCACAAGCCGCGGACCGAAGCGGTCCAACGCCTGGCGCCCGACGAGACCGAGGAGCCCCAATGACCAGCGTCCTCCCCGCCGTCGCCTTCATCGGCGGCGGCAACATGGCCAGCGCGATCATCGCCGGCCTGGCCACGCTCGACACCGTACCGCCGCTGGGCATCTGCGATCCCGATCACGGCGTACGCACGCGCCATGGCGCCGCCGGGCACCTGGTCACCGACGACCCGGGCAAGGCGATCGCCGATCGCGAGCTGGTGGTCCTCGCGGTCAAACCCAACCTGCTCGAACAGGTCGCCACGCCGCTCGCGCCGCATCTGCGCCCCGAGCAGCTGGTGATCTCGGTGCTCGCCGGTACCCCGACCCACGCGATCGAGGCGCTGTTGCCAGCCGGCACCCGGGTCGTCCGGGCGATGCCCAACACCCCGTTGGCGATCGGCGAGGGCATGGTCGGCCTGTGCGCCGGCGCCAACGCCACCGCGGCCGACCTCGCCCAGGCCGAAGGCCTGTTCGCCACCTGCGGCCGGGTGCTGCGGGTCGACGAAGCGATGATGGACGCGGTCACCGCGGTCAGCGGCAGCGGCCCGGCCTACGTCTTCCGCTTTGCCGAGGCCCTGGTCGCCGGCGCCACCGCCCTCGGCTTCGGCGAAGCGGAGGCCAGGCTGCTGGTCGGCCAGACCCTCAAGGGCGCCACCGACTACCTCTTCGCCCAGGAGGGCTTCCCCGCCGGCCGGCTGCGCGAGGAGGTGACCAGCCCCGGCGGCACCACCGCCGCGGCGCTGGGCGAACTCGACGCGGGTGACTTCATGGCGCTGGTCGCGCGCGCACTGGTCGCAGCGCGCGACCGGGCGCAGGAGATGGCCGGTTGAGCCGGCGCCGCTCGACCATGGCCAGCCCCGCCCAGCGCGGTACATTTCGCGCCGCATGAGCCGGGTCGCGCGTTCCCAGGACCGTCGCGCGGCCGGAACCCCTGCGCCGGAGGCGCCGTGATCGACTGGCAGGACAAGGTCATCCGCCCCACCCTCCGCTGCCACGCCACGCAGCGCGAGATCCAACCCGGCGAGGCGTTCTACTCGGCGCTACTGGTCACGGACGATCACTTCGTGCGCTGGGATTTCTCCGCCGAGGCCTGGGAGGAGCACAAGGACCAGCCGCAGTTCATCAGCTGGTGGCGCCTGCGCCGGCCGCCAGCGCAGGAGGACAGCGGTCCGCGGCTGGTCAACAACGCCGTCCTGCTGGGGATCTTCAACGACCTGCGCGAATCGCGCGACCGCCGCCAGCAGTGCTTCGCCTGGCTGCTCGCACTGTTGCTGATGCGCGCCAAGCGCCTGCGCTACCGCGACCTGGTCCACGAAGGCGACGAGGCCTACCTCCTGCTCGAAGAGAAAGAGGCCAAGCTGGTCCATCGCGTCCGCGATCCCCGCATGAGCCCCGACGAGGAACAGCAGGTCCAGGAGGACCTCGAGGGGATCTTCGAGATCGGCTGAGCGCCGCCCCGAGCCTGGACCCGCCGCCGGGATGAAGGCATCATGGCGCTGGCGCCGCCACCGGCGCGAAATAGCCGCATCAGATGCGGCCACGGGGCCCTTGTAAGACCAGGGGAGAGGTCGATGGCCGAAGGCGAGCCCGATGATCCGACGCTGCTGGCGCGATTCGTCGACCATGGCGACGAAGAGGCCTTCCAGCTGATCGTCGAGCGGCACGGCGGCGTGGTCTACGGCGTCTGCAAGCGCCTGCTGCGCGACGGCCACCTCGCTGAGGACGCCTTCCAGCAGACCATGCTCGCCCTGGCCCGTAACGCCCACCGCATCGCCTGCGACGGCACGCTGGTGCGCTGGCTGCATACCACCGCCTGGCGCATGGCCAAGGATCTGGCGGTACGGGCCCATCGACGCCACGAGCGGACGCTGGAGCAGCCGATCATGCAACAGATCTCCGACAACGAGGACCTCGACCGCCTGCAGGACGACGCCCGCGACATCATCGACGAGGAGCTCGCGGCGCTGCCCGAACGCGAACGCTCGATGCTGCTGCTGCGCTACGTCGAAGGCCAGAGCCGGGCCGACTGCGCCCGGGCTCTGGGCATGCCGCTGGGCTCGACCAGCGATCTGCTCAAACGCGCCGCCGGCCACCTGCGCCACCGGCTGGAAGGGCGGGGCGTGGCCGTCGGCTCACTGCTGCTGGTGGGGTTGCTGCAACAGGCGGCGGCCGAGGTGCCACGGACCCTGGTGCATCGCACGGTCCACCAGGCCTGCGCCTGGCACGCGGGCTCGGCCGCGACCACGAGCGCGACCGGCGGCACCGGGCTGGGCGTCAAGCTCGCCGGGCTCGTGGCCGTCGGCGCGCTCGCCGGGCTCGGCGCGAGCGCCGCCATGCTGTGGTGGCCGCGGCAGGCTCCGACCGCTCCTGCGCCGGAGTCGGCCGGGCGGGCGATTGCCGTCGACCCGTATCGACGCAGCTCGTGGGTTGTCGAATCCGGCCTGCCCTGGGTGCTCACCAGCGTAGTCGTTGACGGCGCGCAACGCCCGGCGATCCGGCTCGGTCCGCCCGACGGCGAGGGCGCGAGCGCGCAACTGGACGTGGCGCAGCACCTGCCGCGCTCCTTCCGTTTCGCCTACCGCTTCGTCTCCGCCGACAGCGCCGCGGGCCTGGAGCACCAGGCCGCCGGGGCGTGGATGCGGCGCGAGCTGCACTACCGCCTGCTCCCCGACGGCAGCGGCTACGCGGTGGTCGAGCTACGCAACGGCGAGCGGCGCGCCTGGCGCGACAGCCTCGACTTCGCCACCGGCGACCCCTTCACCGTCGCCGTCGGTCGCCGCGTGTGGCTGCTGCTGCGCGATCTGGAGCTGGAGTTGGGCGACCCGCGCTGAGCGACGACTCAGTCGGCCGCGGCCGGTAGCGCGCGGACGATACGCAGGTCGTCGAGCCGGACCGCGGCCGCGGTGCTGCTGCTGAGACTGAAGCCCAGGCGGCCGTGGCCGACGAAGATCCAACCGCTGAACACCTCGACCCCCGCCAGACGTTTGCGCAACGCGTACCAGCTGCCGGTCGGCAATTCCCGCACCCGTTGCCACAGCAGCTGGACCGTGGTCCGGTCGGTGACCAGGCTGATCTGACCACCGGGCTTCGCGCCGGGCAATGCGGCCTGCCAGGACTCGCCCGAGAGGTCGAGCACCACCCGACCGCCGAGGTAATCGCCCGGCTGCGCCGCAT